>NZ_JARVRG010000036.1:0-83846 GCF_030209795.1 Arthrobacter sp. efr-133-R2A-63
CGATCGCACCGCCCACCGCGGACCCGTACCCGCCGGTGAGCAGGCAGCCGCCGATGACCGCGGCGATGATGTACAGGAACTCGTTGCCCACACCCTCCCCGGACTGCACCGCGTCGAACGCGAAGAGGTTGTGCATGCCCAGGATCCAGCCGCAGAACCCGACCGCCATGAACAACCCGATCTTCGTCTTCGTCACCGGCACACCCACGGCGCGGGCCGCGTTCGCGTCCCCGCCCACAGCGAAGATCCAGTTGCCCACCTTCGTGCGCAGCAGCACCCAGGACGCGACCGCGACCAGGATGATCCAGAAGAACACCGTGATCTTCACCTCGACCCCGCCGATGCTGATCGAGGACGCGAACACCGCATGGGCCGAATCGAAACCATCCAGCTTCGAAATCGACGGCGAGGACACCGACCCCCCGATCAGGCGCGTCAACGCCAGGTTCAGGCCCGTAAGCATCAAGAACGTCGCCAGCGTCACAATGAACGACGGCAGCTTCGTCTTGACCAGGATCCACCCATTGATGAAACCGATGCCGAGCGAGACGACGAGGGCCAGCAGGACACCCACCCATGCGTTCAGGGAAAAGTTCCAGCTGAAAAGCGACGCGGTCAGGGCCGAGGAAATCACGGCCACACCGGTGGAAAGGTCGAACTCGCCGCCGATCATCAACAACGACACCCCCACCGCCATGATCCCGATCGTCGAGGAACCATAAAGGATCGTCGCCAAAGCATTCGGCTGGGTAAACGTCCCGGACACCGAAGCAAAGAAAATGAAGAGGACAACCGCCCCCACCAGGGCACCGACCTCAGGCCTGCCCAAAAACTTCTGGATCGGGCTACGCCTTCCGATCCGCTCATCGCCGGGGGCCGAGGCCGGTGCCGGCGGCAGGGTTGCTGTGTTTGCCATAGGAAGAAACTCCTTGTTGGTCAGGCCGCGCGGCGGTCGCCCGCCGCGCGGCCGGAATCCTGGATCTAGCGGACGCCCTGCTGGGCGAATTTGAGGACGTCGGAAGCGTTCGACTTGTCAACGATGGTGGGACCGGTAAGAACGGGCTGGCCCCCACCGAGCTTGAAGCCTCCGCGCTTGGCCTGCCACAGGGAGTCAACGGACATGTAGCCCTGGAGCCACGGCTGCTGGTCCACGGTGAAGAGCACCGAGCCATCCACGATCTTCTGGGCGAGGTCGGCGTTCAGGTCGAAGCTGGCCACCTTTGCGGAGCTGTTGGCGTCTGTGACCGACTTGAGGAGCGTGAGGGTGATCGGGGCGCCTAGGCCTACAATCACGTCCGCGTCCTTGGCTGCCTGGAGTTTCGCGGTCGCTGTGGACTGGACAGATGTCATGTCCTGGCCGTTGACGTACAGGACCTCGGTTCCCGGGACCTTCGCCTTCACGCCGGCACACCGTGCCTCAAGGCCGACGTGGCCCTGCTGTTGAATCACGCAGATCGGGTGCTTGAAGCCCTGCGACGCGAGCTTGGTTCCCACGGCCTCGCCGGCCAGCTTTTCGTTCGAGCCGAAGTGCGTAAATGCCCCGAGCTGGGCCGAGACGTCCTCGCCCGCATTGAGGCTTACTACCGGAATACCGGCGTCTTCGGCCTTCTTGAGGACGTCCTTGAGTGCATCAGGAGTGGCGAGGGTGACGGCGATGCCGTCGACCTTCTGGTCGATGGCCTGCTGTACCAGCTGGGCCTGGCGGCCGGCTTCGGGGTCGCTGGTGTAGAGGAGGTCAACGTTGTCCTTCGCGGACGCTTCCTCGGCGCCCTTGCGCACGATATCCCAGAACGTGTCGCCTGCTGCGGCGTGGGTGATGAGGGCTACTTTCATCCGGGGAGTGCTGACGGCTTGTCCGCCTCCCGCGGCGTTGGCGGTGTCGGCCGGCTTTCCGCCTTGGCTGGAACAAGCACTGAGAGCCATCATCGGAACGACGGCCGCCACAAGTGCCGCCTTCCGCCAGGAAAACTTCTTCACGATTTATCTCCTTTGATAGGGGTTGCGGCCCTGCCACTCTGCAGGAGCTCAAAGCCCTCTACACAGATCATGGTGACTGGCCTCACATATGTCAATACTTTGTCCTGACATTAGGATGTTTTTACGTGAAGGACTGGATTGATGACGAATCAGAGTGCGGCCCGGGCCGTCGTCGAGCGGACAACCAGGACGGGATCAATCAAGGTGCGCTCGGGCGCGATAGCGGGGTTTTCAATCCTGGCCAACAGCCTGCGCGCAGCGCCAATGCCGACGAGGTCGCTTCGGTTGTCGACGGAAGTGATGTCCAGGTACCTCGATTTGGCCAGGGGGGAATTGTCATAGCCGATCACCGAAATATCTCCGGGCACGCGAAGGCCCCGGGCCTTGAGGACGGCAAAGGCGCCCACGGCCATGGTGTCGTTGGCCGCGAAGATCGCGGTGGTGTCAGGATGGTGGTCCAGGAGCCAGGAGGCTGCCGCATAGCCATCTTCCTCCGAAGTGCCCCGGGATTCGGCGATCAGGAGTTCGACGCCGGCCGCCTGGATCTGCCGCCGGAACCCGGCGCGCCGATGGGCTGACGCGCCGTCGGACCCTGAGAGATGACCGATGCGTTGGTGGCCCAGCTCCAGCAAATGACTCGCGGCCAGGCCGCCCCCGCCGTCGTCGTCGTTGGTGATGAGGTCGGCACCGCTCGGCACCCCCAAGCGCCACCCGGCCACCACCGTGGGTACCCACGTCCGGGCCAGCATGGGCTCGCTCGGTTCCGCCGCGATCACCAGCGCGTCAACGTGCATGGCGAGGAGGCCGTCCGCGGCTTCTTTGATGCGGTTCTCGCCCGGCCGGGAGTCGGCCAGCAGGACGTGGTAACCAAGCTCCGAAAGAACCGACTCCAGGCCCCTCAGCAGATCCACGAACCAGAGGTTCCGGTAGTCGTCGATCACCAGGCCGATGCTCTTGGTGCGGTTGCTCGCCAGGGTGGTCGCGGCCCGGCTGGGCCGGTAGCCCAACTCAGATATCGCTGCCTGGACAGCTTCCCGGCGCTTGTCGCTGACCCTCGCCGGCGCTTGCAGGACCAAGGACACCAACGACGGCGAGACGCCGGCTAGCTTGGCAACGTCGTAGATGGTCGGGCGGCGGGTTTTTGGACTGCTGGAACTCATGGCTCGGAAACCTTTCTCCTTTGGTGTCAAGGGTATTAGCAAGACATTGACAGGACATACTCACATGATTAGGCTGTGAGTTCAGTGCTAAATTGTAGCGCTCCAAAATGCCAAAAGGGGTGTTCGGCACCCGGGCTGAATTTCGAAGGAGAAATCAATGGCTGAGAGCCTAGGGGTCGCCGTCATCGGCGCAGGAATGGCCGGCAAGGCACACGCGGCGGCCTACCGCACGGCGTCTGCCCTTTACAGCCCCGCGCTTCCGCCGGTGCGCCTCGTATCGATCGGCGACGTGAACGCGGAGTTCGGCTCCCTCGCTGCCCGGCGATTCGGCTACGAACGCAATGACACCTCGTGGCAGGCGATCGCGGAAGCGGACGATATCGACGTCGTGAGCGTCGTCATTGCGAATTCCCTCCACCGCGAGGTGGTCGAAGGACTGCTGGCCGCCGGCAAGCACGTCCTCTGCGAGAAGCCGCTGAGCGACTCGCTCGAGGACGCCCGCGCCATGGCGGAAGCAGCCCGCAACGCTTCCAGCATCGCGCGTATCGGCTTCACGTTCCGCCGCACACCGGGCATCGCCTATATCCGCGACTTGATCCGCACCGGTGTCCTCGGCAAGGTGCTGCACTTCAGCGGCCGCTACTGGACGGACTACGGCTTCAGCCCGTCCGCTCCCATGAGTTGGCGCTACAAAGGCGGCCCCGGCTCCGGCGCGTTGGCCGACGTCGGAAGCCACCTCACGTACATCTCCGAGTTCCTGTGCGGCGACATCACGTCCATCAGCGGCGGTCGTCTGAGCACCGTCATCGACAAGCGCCCCGTGCCCCTGGGCGCCGTCATGGGCCACGACCACGCCGCCGTGAGCGACACCTTTGAAGCCGTGGAGAACGACGACTACGCTGCCTTCAACGCAGCATTCGAGAATGGCGCAGGCAGCTTCGAAGTCTCCCGCGTTGCCGCCGGCCACGCCAACAGCCTCAACTTCGAAGTGTTCTGCGAGAACGGTGCGGCAAAGTTCGACCAGCGCCGCCCCTCCGAAATCCAGCTCTTCCTCAACGATGGCTCGGGCAACGAGAACGGCTACCGCCAGGTCATCCTCGGACCAGGCCACCCGTACATCGCCGGCGGCCTCGCCATGGACGCCCCCGAAGTCGGTTTCGGCCAAAACGACGCCTTCGGCTACCAGGCCCGGGCGTTTCTCGAAGAGGTCGCCGGCCTTCCCGAGGCCGATTCCCTCCCCCGCTGCGCCACGTTCGACGAAGGCGTCCGCAACATGGAACTGCTCGGCGCCGTCACCGAATCCGCACTCAACAATGGAAAGACCATCACGCTATGAAACTCGGCGTCTACAACGCGATCCTGCACGACCGCCCACTTCCCGAAGCCTTGAAAGTCATCGCTGATTTGGGCCTGACGGGCATCGAAGTCAACACGGGCGGGTTCCTCCCCGCCGTGCACGTCCCCACCTTCGACGACATCCTGGTCTCGGATGCCGCCCGCGACGACTACCTCGCGATCTTCGAGGGAACCGGCGTCGCGATCGCAGGACTGAACTGCAACGGCAATCCCCTGCACCCCAAGCGCGAAATCGGCGAGAAGCATGCCGAGGACGTCCGCCGCTCCATCCGGCTCGCGGAGCGCCTCGGCCAGGACCGGGTGGTGACCATGTCCGGCCTTCCCGGGGGCGAACCGGGAGCCACCACAGTGAACTGGGTCGTCAACGCCTGGAACTCGGCGGCCTTGGACGTGCTGGATTACCAGTGGGATATCGCGGCGAAGTTCTGGCGCGAGACCGACCGCCTGGCAGCAGACCACGGCGTCAAGGTGGCCCTTGAACTCCACCCGCAGAACATCGTGTTCAACACCGCCGATGTGCACAAGCTCATCGAGCTCACGGGAGCCACCCACGTTGGCGTCGAACTCGATGCTTCGCACCTGTTCTGGCAGCAAATGGATCCGGTAGCCGTGGTCCGGGAACTCGGGCCTTTGGTCTTCCAGGCAGCCGCGAAGGACGTCCGCGTCAACACCGCGAATGCCGCCCTCTACGGGGTTCTCGACAACAGCTTCCGCCGGCTCTCCCCGGAAGAGAACCGCACGAACCTCGGCGGCGACGAATGGGCCAATGAGTGGCCTAGGAATTCCGCGTGGGACTTCGTGGCGCTCGGGCGCGGGCACGACACTGCCTACTGGACCGAGTTCCTGCGCGCCCTGCATGAGGTGGACCCGAACATGCTCGTCAACATCGAGCACGAAGACACCTCGCTCGGCCGGATCGAAGGACTCGAGGTCGCCGCCAAGGTCCTTCGTGACGCCGACGCAGCGCTCTCCGCATCGCTGAACGTGACGGCCTAGCCACTTCACCCGAACCACAGAGGAGGGCCTCATCCGAAAAAAGTCGGATGGGGCCCTCCTTCGTTGGCCCGCAGGGCTCTCTCTTCCCACCCTTGATACACTGAATGATGAATCCATCAAATAGTCAAGCAAGGCTCGTGATGGCGGGCCGGGAGGCAGACATGGAAGAGTTCGCGGATTTCCGGGCACCGCTGTACGAGGTGAAGGCCAATCTGTTCAAGGGGCTGGCCCACCCGGTCAGGATCCGGGTACTGGAGCTGCTGTCGGCGGCGCCCGAAGTATCCGTGACAGACCTTCTGGCCGCAACGGGCCTGGAGGCATCGCACCTGTCCCAGCACCTGTCGGTGCTGCGCCGATATCAGCTCGTCAAGGGAGAGCGACGGGCGCTGCAGATGTTCTACACCCTCGCGTACCCCCAGGTCGCGGAGCTCCTCGCCGTCGCCAGACTGCTGCTCAACGACATGCTGCACACCACCCGGGCGCAGCTTGAGACCTCAGTAGCGACTGCACCCGCGGCAGCCGCAGCGGCCAGCACCCGGTGAAGGCCCTGCTCGCTGTCCGGGCCTTGCTGCCCGGACGGCAGGACTACACGTTGTTGCCGCGCACCTGGAAAGGAGACCTGGTTGCCGGAGTCACGGTCGGCATTGTCGCGCTGCCGCTGGCTCTCGCGTTTGGTGTCAGCTCCGGCGCGGGTGCGGCCAGCGGACTGATCACCGCCGTGATCGCCGGGGTTATCGCGGCCGTCTTCGGTGGTTCCAATATCCAAGTCTCCGGACCCACCGGCGCCATGGTCGTGGTTCTGGGCCCGGTCATCGCCGCCCATGGGCTCGGGGCACTGGCCGCAGTCTCGGTCCTTGCCGGGGTGATAGTGGTGGCCGCCGGGCTGCTCAAGCTCGGGCGGGTCGTGACGCTCCTGCCCTGGCCGGTGATCGAGGGCTTCACCGTCGGAATCGCGGTAATCATCTTCCTGCAGCAGGTCCCTGCCGCATTCGGCGCCAAGCCCGGGCCCAGCAGCAACGCCGCCATCTCGGCCATCCAGGCCATCAGCACCGTATCCCCAGCCTCGGTTCTTGCCCCGGTTGCCGTCGTAGCCCTGGTGGCGCTGATCATGGTTGCCTCGCCGCGGATCCACCCCCGGATCCCGGGCTCGCTCATCGCGATCATCATCGCCACTGTGGCCGCGCAGTTGCTCGATCTGCCCGTGACCCGGATCGGCGCCCTGCCCGGTTCCCTTCCGGCCCCGATGATGCCATCCCTGGACCTGGCGACGATCACCGCGCTGGCCGCCTCCGCGGGCACGATCGCGGCCCTGGCCGCGATCGAGTCGCTGCTCTCGGCACGGGTCGGGGCGTCGATCTCCGATACCGGCCCCTACGACGCGGACCGTGAACTCCTGGGCCAGGGCCTGGCCTCGGTCGCGTCCGGATTCTTCGGCGGCATGCCGGCCACAGGTGCCATCGCCCGCACCGCGGTGAACATTCGCTCGGGCGGCCGGACACGCCTCGCCGCCATCACCCACGCGCTCGTCCTGCTGGCCGTCGTGTACCTGGCCACCGGCCCGGTTTCCCGCATTCCCCTAGCCGCCCTGGCCGGGGTGCTCATGGTCACCGCGACACGCATGGTCTCCCTCAAGACGTTGCGCAGCGTGATCGGATCAACCCGCGCCGACACGGTCGTGTTCTTCGTCACCGCACTGATCACCGTGTCCTTCGACCTGATCGAGGCCGTGGAAATCGGGATCGCAGTTGCCGCCTTCTTCGCCTTGCGTGCCTTGGTCCGGTCCAGCGGGGTGCACCGTGAGGAAATCCCCGGCCCGGTCCGCGAAGGGGACGAGCACATCGCCGTGTTCCGCCTCGACGGGGCGCTGTTCTTCGCCGCCGCCGAGCGCGTCCTGGAGCGGGTCAGCGCCATCCGGAATGTCGACGTCGTGATCATCCGCATGTCACAACTGCAGATCCTGGACGCTACCGGGGCCAGAACAATCACCGACATCGTCCAGGCTCTGGAACGCCGTGGAATCACCGTGCTGATCAAAGGGATCCAGGAACGCCACCTTCGACTCGTCACCCAAGTGGGGGTCCTGGACTCCCTTCGCCACCACAAACACCTCTTCACCGAACTAACCCCCGCCGTGGAGCACGCCCGAAGCCACGTCGCCCGCGCCGCCAGCGCACGCACCGCCCGCAACCCCGGCAAGAAACCGCAACCGGTCCAGACGCAGGCGACCCTACAGGCGCCAACTTTGAAAGAAGACTAATGCCGTCACTGAATGAAGCCAGCGCCCACATCCGGGCCGCCCACCTGCTCGTGCGGTCCGCCGAGGAATGGGACGCGCTCTCCGAAGATTTGCTTCGGAGCTACGATCCCAATGACAACGACAAGGCCGAGATGCTCCGAGAATCCTTCGTTGCCGCTTGGAGGATGGTCATCCGCAACCTGCTCATCGATCCCCTGAACGCCATTGACATCACTGTCACCCCGGCCGTTCACCCCTGGGGCATCGCCACCCTGGAAACCGCCGGACGCGCCTGCGAACCGCTCTTGTGCTCCCCGGAAGGACTCCCCGCATTTCCCAAGACAAGCGACATTCACGGCAGGCCGCGGCTGCTTAGCTTCGAGGAAGTGATGGCCGGCTACAGCACCTGCCTGGCATCCCTGCTTCGGTAGCCGGGACAACAAAGGGAGGCGGCGAAAAATCGCCGCCTCCCTTTGTTGGCCGCCCTACTGGACCTTGGCGATGTACTTGCCCATCGTTTCCAGCTGGTAGCGGGACACCTCGTTGGCGTTGTCGTCCTCGGCGAAGACGCTGGACACCATGACGGTGTTGTCCTTGTCCAGGAAGCCGATTTCCTTAAGTTCGCCGAAGAACTCATCCCAGTTGACGTCGCCGTCGCCGATCTTGAGGTGTTGATGCACGCGCACGGCGTTTCCGGGCGGGTTGGTAATGTAGCGCAGTCCGTGCGAGGCATGGTGGTCCATGGTGTCGGACACGTGGACCAAACGCAGCTTGTCCCCCGCGGCCCGCATGATGTCGAGCGGCTTGTTGCCCATGTGGAACGTGTGGGAGGCAACATAGACCATGCCGATGTTGGGCGAGTTGACGCCCCGGATGACCCGCAGCGCGGCGAGTCCGTCCTCGACGAAGTCATCCGGGTGCGGGTCGATGAGGATGTCCAGGCTTTCGCGCTCGATGATCGGAAGCAGCTCTTCCATCGAGCGGTAGAACGCCCTTTCGGACTCCTCGGCCTTTTCCGGCCGGCCGCTGAATTCGGTGTTCATCGTCTGCACGCCGAGTTCTACCGTGATCTGGATGGCACGCTTCCAGTAGCGGACCGCTGCCTCGCGGGCGTCTTCGTCGGGTCCGGACCAGCGCAGCACGGGAAGCACCGAGGCGATCTCTACGTCGGCGTCCTTGCAAGCCTTTTTCAGCTGGCCGACCAATTCGTCGTCGGCCTTGGGGTGGTTGAAAAACGGGATAAAGTCCGCATGCGGGGTCAGCTGGAGGTATTTGTAACCGAGATCGGCAGCAAGCCGCGGAAACTCCAGGAGGCCGTGGCTGTGGTGGAACGGGGTGGGATCGAGGGCAATCTTCATGGCGATTCCTACTTGTACAGCTCGGGCTTGGTGTTGAGTTGTACCGCCACCTTTTCGCCCGACTTCTGGGCCTCGACGCCGGCTTCGCAGCAAGCAGCCGTGGCGTAGCCGTCCCAGGCGGTGGGGCCGCCGATTTCGCCGCGGCGGGCGGCATCAACCCAGGCCTGGACCTCGACGTCGTATGCGGCACCGAAGCGCTCTTCGAAGCCGGGCGTGACCTTGCCGCCCCAGCGGCCGGCGCTGCGGACGTAAGGACCGCCGTCGCCGCCGATGCTCACGATGCCGTCCTCGAAGGACGCCTGGGTGGCGACTTCGTAGCCGAACTTCGCGTTCACGTAGATCTCGACGTCGGCCAGCACGCCGGACTCGGTCTCGATCAGGACGTGCTGCGGGTCGTGCTGGCCGTTCGGGGCGTTGCGCGTCGCCTTGCCCAGGCGGACCTGCACGGAGGTGATCTCCTCGCCGGTGAAGAAGCGGATGGCGTCGAATTCGTGGACCACCGAGTCATTGATGAGCATCTCGTTGGTGAAGCCCGCAGGGGTGTCCGGGTTGCGGTGCTGGTGGTGCAGCATGAGCAGCTCGCCGAGTTCACGATCGCGGATCACGGAACCCAGGGCGGCGTATTCGGCGTCGAAGCGGCGCATGAAGCCCACCTGGATGCGCTTGTGGCCGAGCGCCGTTTCCGCCTGGACAACCTTCCAGGCGCTCTCGGCGTCCGGGGTGAGCGGCTTCTCGCAGAGAATCGGGAAGTCCTTCTCCAGTGCCTTGTACAGGATTTCCTCGTGCAGGAAGCCCGGGGTGGCGATCAGCACTGCGTTGACGTCCCCGTTGTTGAGGGCCTCATCGGCGCTGGCGAGGGCGACGGCGCCGTCGATCCCTGCGATGGCGGCCTGCGCACGGGCGAGGTCGACGTCGACGACGGCGGCCACTTCGGCGCCGTGGATGCGGGTGCTAAGCCGCTTGATGTGGTCGGCGCCCATGCGGCCTGCGCCGATGACGGCCACGCGGAGAATGTCAGTCATTGTTTCTGTCCTTAGGTGTTGGCGCCTGAAAGGCAGCGTTAGTTAACAGTCGTGCGGGAGCCGCACGAGAGCAGGTAGTTCCGGGTGCGCTTGGCGATAGGCATCGGGACGTCGAAGGCCACGGGATACATGTCCTGTTCCACAATGCCAAAGATCGGGCGGTTAAGTCCTTCAACCGCTTCGATGACGGCGCGAAGATCCGGCAGCCCGTTCGGCGGTTCGGTCATGACTCCGGCCAGGTTGGCTGCCGCCCAGGTCATGTTTTCCTCGTTGACCTTTCGCAGGATGTCCGGGTTGATCTGCTTCAGGTGCAGGTAGCCGATCCGGTCCGGGTAATTCTTGATGAGTTCCAGGCTGGAGGCTCCGCAGTATTCCGCGTGCCCGGTGTCCAGGCACAGGTTCAGATACTGGGGATCGGTCTCGGCGAGCAGGTGCTCGATATCCGCTTGGGCGCCGACGTGGGAATCTGCGTGGGAGTGGAATTGCTGCTTGAGGCCGAAGTCTTCCAGCAGCACCTTGCCCATGCGGTTGTGGCCGGCGAACAGATCATTCCACTGTTCCTGCGACAGTTCCCCGCTCTCCACGGCCTCGCCGGTGACGTCGTCGCGCCACATCGCGGGAATGACCACGATGTGTTCGCCGCCCATGGCGGCGGTCAGTTCGGCGACCTTGCGTGCCGGTTCCCAGGCTTCCTCATACTGTGCGCCACCGCGGTGGAAGGCCGTGAAGACCGTTCCCGCGGTGACCTTGAGGTCGCGCTGCTTGAGTTCCTCGGCGAGGCGGGCGGGGTCGTTCGGCAAGTAGCCGTAGGGGCCTAGTTCAATCCATTTGTAGCCGGACTCGGCTACCTCATCCAGGAAACGTTCCCACGGGGTCTGCTTGGGGTCATCCGCGAACCAGACACCCCAGGAGTCCGGGGCCGTGCCGATGATGAGTTTGTTCTCTGTCATTGCTCAATCCTTAACGTTGACTGCTCCCCACCGGGGGCCAGCCCAACTGACTCGCATTTGTTGTCGTTATGCGGGCCCAAAACGACAACTACTGCGAGTCAGTTGGGCCAGAGGAGACTAGTTGGAGGGGAAGTTGTAGGAGGCGCCGGAGGCGTGGGTGGGTTCGGGCCAGCGGGAGGTGATGACCTTGCCGCGGGTGTAGAAGGACACACCTTCGGGTCCGTAGATGTGTTTGTCGCCGAAGAGCGAGGCTTTCCAGCCGCCGAAGGAGTGGTAGGCCACCGGTACCGGCAGGGGCACGTTGATGCCCACCATGCCCACGGTGACGGAGCGCTGGAACTTGCGGGCGTTCGCGCCGGAGGAGGTGAAGATCGCGGTGCCGTTCCCGTAGGGGTTGGAGTTGATGAGCTTGATGCCTTCCTCCAGGTCCTCCACGCGGACGACGACGAGGACGGGTCCGAAGATTTCCTCCGTGTAGGCGGTCATTTCGGCCGTGACGTGGTCGATCACGGTGGGGCCGACCCAGAAGCCTTCTTCGTGGCCGGGGACCACGAGGTCCCGGCCGTCCACGACCATCGCCGCGCCGGCGGCTTCGGCTTCGGTGACGATCCGCACGATGCGTTCTTTGGAGGCCGGGGTGATGACCGGGCCCATTTCGGCGTCGGGCTCGGTGCCGTTCTTGACCTTCACCGCGAGGGCACGTTCTTCGACCTTCTTGACCAGCAGCTCCGCGGCATCGCCGACGGCGACCGCGACCGAGATGGCCATGCACCGTTCGCCGGCGGAACCGAACGCGGCCGCGGCCAGGTGGTCGGCGGCGTTGTCCAGGTCGGCGTCGGGCATGATGATCGCGTGGTTCTTCGCCCCGCCCAGGGCCTGGACCCGCTTGCCGTGCTTGGTGGCGGTTTCGTGGACGTACTGGGCGATCGGGGTGGAGCCGACGAAGGAGATGCCGTCCACGTCCGGGTGCGTCAGGAGCCCGTCGACCGTTTCCTTGTCGCCGTGCAGGACCTGGAACACGCCGTCGGGCAGCCCTGCCTGCTTCCACAGCTTCGCGAGGAGCATCGAGGCGGAAGGGTCCCGTTCGGAAGGCTTGAGGATGAAGGCGTTGCCGGTCGCGATCGCCATCGGTGCCATCCACAGCGGCACCATCACGGGGAAGTTGAACGGAGTGATGCCGGCGACGACGCCGAGCGGCTCCCGGAAGGAGAACACGTCGATGCCGGTGGAGACCTGGTCCGAATAGTCGCCCTTGAGCAACTGCGGGATGCCACAGGCGAACTCGATGACTTCCAGGCCGCGGCCGATTTCGCCCTTGGCATCGGAGATGACCTTGCCGTGTTCGGCGGTGATCAGGGCCGCGAGTTCGTCCACGTGCGCGGCGACGAGTTCGCGGAACTTGAACAGGACAGCGGTGCGCTTGGCCAGGGAGAAATCGCCCCACTTTTCCGCAGCAGCCTTCGCTGCGGCGACCGTGGCGTCCAGATCGGCCCGGTTCGCGAGCCGCAGCTCCGCTGAGACTGCGCCGGTGGCCGGGTTGTAGACCGGCTGGCTGCGATCGCCGGCGCCGGCGGTTTCAACACCGTTGATGAAATGCTTGATGGTGGTCAGGGTGGTCGTCGTCGACATGTGCGGACTTCCTTGTCTTTGGCTTGAAAAGAGCTTGAAGGGGTCTAGCCGAGCAGCTTGCGCTGGCGGTTCTTGTGGTCGGTGTAGGTCCGGTAGGCCTGTTGGGTGGATTCGAGTTCCGAGACCTGCGAGACGGGAACGTCCCACCAGGACTCGGAGCTCGGCGCATCCAGCAAGGGGTCCGATTCGACGTGGATCACGATCGGCCCGGTCTCTTCCGGCGCCGACTTCGCGTCGCGGATGGCCTGTTCGAGTTCGGAGATGACCTTCTCCCCCGGTTCGATCCGGATGACTTTCGCGCCGAGGGACTCGGCGTTGAGGGCCAGGTCGATGGGCAGGTTCTCGCCGGCGTCGAAGGAGTGCTGTTCCTTGTCCAGGACCCGGTACTGGGTGCCGAAGCGCTGCGAGCCCAGGGACTCGGAGAGCGAACCGATGGAGGCGTAGCCGTGGTTCTGGATGAGGACCACGATCAGCTTGATGCGTTCGGCGACGGCGGTGACCAGTTCGGTGTGCATCATCAGGTAGGAGCCGTCCCCCACCATGACCACGACGTCGCGGTCCTTGCCGCCCGCGGCGGCCTCGGCCAACGCGGCGCGCTTGACGCCCAGGCCGCCGGGGATCTCGTAGCCCATGCACGAGTAGGCATATTCCACGTGGTAGCCGAAGGGATCGCGGACCCGCCACATCTTGTGCAGGTCACCGGGCAGGGAACCGGCGGCGCAGATGACAACGTCCTGCTCGTCCATGGCCCGGTTGGTGGCGCCGATAATCTCGTTCTGCGCAGGCAAAGGCGTGTGGCGGGTGTCGAAGGCTTCATCCACCGTGGCGTCCCAGCGCTTCTTCTCGGCCGCGATCTTCTGCTCGAGGTCCCCGCCGACACGGTATCCGCCGAGCGCCTGGTTCAACTTGACGAGGGCCTTGCGGGCGTCGGCGACGATCGGCAGCACGGTTCCGTGCTTGTACGCGTCGATCGCGGCCACGTTGATGTTCACGAACTTCACGTCGGGGTTCTGGAAAGCAGTGCGCGACGCCGTTGTGAAGTCCTCGTATCGGGTACCGATGCCGATGATCAGGTCAGCCTCGGCAGCGATGGCGTTCGCCGCCGTCGTGCCCGTGGAGCCGATGGCTCCGAGCGAGAACTTGTGGTCCCACGGCAGCACGCCGACGCCGGCCTGGGTGTTGCCCACCGGGATGCCGGTCAGTTCGGCGAAGCTGGCGAGTTCCTCGTTGGCGAAGGCGTAGAGGACGCCGCCGCCCGCAATAATGAGCGGGCGCTTCGCGGCGCGGATGGCCTCCGCGGCGCGGCGGATGTCGTCGTCGTCCGCCTCGGGGCGGCGGATCCGCCACTCACGCTCGGCAAGGAACTCCTCCGGGACATCCAACGCCTCGGCCTGGACATCCTGCGGCAGCGAAATGGTCACGGCGCCAGTCTCGGCCGGGTCCGTCAGGACGCGCAGGCCGTGGTGGAACGCCGAGAACAACTGCTCCGGCCGGGACACCCGGTCGAAGAACTTCGAGAGCGGACGGAACGCGTCGTTGACCGTGATGTCGTAAGCGTAGGGCAGTTCGAGCTGCTGGAGCACGGGGTCAGCGACCCGGGTGGCGAACGTATCGCTGGGCAGCAGCAGCACCGGCAGCCGGTTGGTGGTGGCCAGCGCCGCGCCGGTTAAAAGGTTCGACGAACCCGGGCCGATCGAGGTGCTGATCGCAAACGTCTGGCGGCGGCGGGTGTGCCGGGCGTAGCCGACAGCCTGGTGCGCCTGGGCTTGCTCGTTACGTCCCTGGTAATACGGCATGATCGCCGGATCAAGCTGCTGATACTGCTTGAGGGCCTGCCCGACGCCGGCGACATTGCCGTGCCCGAAGATCCCGAAAGTGCCCGGGATCAGGCGCTCCCGGTACTCGCTCCCGCCGACGGTGTCCACCGTGTACTGCTTGGACAGGAACTCGACAACCGCCTGGGCGACCGTCATTCTGCGCGTTGACATTAGTCTTACTCCGATACTTTCGCAGGTGTCTTCAGCAGCTCTGGCGTCTTCAAGAGCGAGGCGGCGGTGGCAACGGCCCCGGCCACGTCGCCGTCGGCCGGATACAAAAGGGTGCGCCCCACAGTCAATCCCTGGACTCCGGGCAGGGCAAGCGCTGCCTGCCAGCTGGCAAAGACCTCGTCCTGGCCCGCATCCGGATCCCCGCCCAACAGGACAGTGGGCAGCGTGGTGGCCGCCATGACGCGTTCCATCTCAGCCACGACCGGCAGCTTCATCCAGGTGTAGGCGCTCGTGGAACCGAGGCCCTCGGCAATCGCGACCGACTTGATCACGGCGTCCGGGGAAAGGTCGTTGCGGACCTTGCCGTTCGCCTCGCGGACGGACAGGAACGGCTCCACCATCGCGATCAGCTTGCGCGCCGCGAGGGAGTCCACTGCCTTGGCGGTGGCCTCCAGGATCGACGCCGTGTCCGGGTCCCCGAGGCAGATCCGGGTAAGCATTTTGCCGCCGTCGGCGCCGAGGGCGTCCAGGGCCGCCGCGGTGTGGCCCGTGAAACGGTCATCGATTTCGTTGACCAGCCCGGCGAGGCCGCCGCGGTTCATCGAACCGAAGACGAGCTTTCCCTCCAACGCACCGAGCAGCAGCAGGTCATCCATGATGTCCGGGCTCGCGAGCACACCGTCGACGGCGGGGTTCGCCAAGGCGATCTGCAGCCGGTCGAGCAGGGTCCGGCGGTCTGCCATGGCTGTCGGGTCGGCGCCGACGCTCAGGGCGCCGCGCGCCGGGTGGTCGGCCGCGACGATGAAGTTCTGGGTCCCGTACTTGAGTCCCGGGTGGCGGCGACGGGCGGCGGCGGCGCGGGCAACGGCGTCGGGATCTTCAAGCCGGATGGCACTGAGGTGCTCGTACCGGCGGGGGTCGTCATTGAAGCTCAACGTGTTGCTCCTTCGGAAACGGCTGCGGCGGTACCGGCGGGTGTCAGGCGGCCGCGTTCAGCGAGCAGCGAGGTGACCTCGTCCGGCGTCGGCATGGCATCTGCGCACGAGAGGCGGGAGGCGACGATCGCGCCGGCGGCGTTCGCGTAGTCCAGGACCTGGGCCAAAGGCCAGCCGGAGAGCAGTCCGTGGCAGAACGCGCCTCCGAAGGAATCGCCCGCGCCCAGGCCGTTGACAGTCTCCACCGGAACCGGCGCGGAAACGACGCGTTCGGTGCGGGTCTTGGCCATGACGCCTTCGGGGCCGAGCTTGACGACGGCGATTTCGACGCCGGCGGCCAGGAGGCGGTCCGCCTGTTCGTCCGGGGTTCCCCCACCCACGGCGACGGCACATTCCTTGTCATTGCCGATGGCGACCGTGACGTGCGGCAGGATCTTGGCAACTTCAGCGCGGGCCTCGTCCTCCGAAGCCCAGAACATCGGCCGGTAGTCCAGGTCCAGGATGGTGTACTGGCCCTCCTTGAGTCCCGTGCGCGGACGTGCCTCGTGGGCTGCGAGGTGGGCTGAGCGGCTGGGCTCCTGGCAAAGCCCGGTCACGGTGGACCAGAAGATCCCGGCGTCCTTGATCGCGTCGAGATCCAGTTCCTCGGCCTTGATCTGAAGGTCCGGCGCCGTCGGGAAACGGCCGTAAAAGTAAAGTGGGAAGTCGTGCGGGGGCTGGATCGCGCAGAACGTGGCCGGGGTCTGCAGCCCCGGCACCGGGGTGACGAATCCGTCGTCGACCTTGAACTTGCGCAACTCGCGGTGCAGGTAGACGCCGAAGGGGTCATCGCCCGTACGCGTAATCACGCCGGAACGGCGGCCGTGGCGGGCTGCGGCAACAGCCACGTTGGAGGGCGAGCCGCCTAGATACTTGCCGAAGGACTGCACGTCCTCCAGTCCCACACCGATGTCGTTCGGGTAGATATCAACGCTGATGCGCCCGATGGTGAGCAGTTCGTGGGTCACGGTGATCGCGGACCTTTCTGTAGTGAACTCTTCTTGCGGGACGGTGAGAGCTCCGGTGCTTTTGCCGGCCCGCAGTGAGCGGGGCCACAACCACTACTTTGCACCAGAATTCATGTCCTGTCAAAGGTTTGTACTGACATATTTACAACGAAACGTAATGGCCGAAGTTACGCGGTGATATGGGTTTGAATCCGCTCCAAAACGCTGAGTTACCGGGCAGGAACGGCAAGTTCGCCGGTGACATACTGGGCCCGGCCGAAGCCGAAGGACCAGTCATCGGCGGTGTTTTCGACGTACCCCAGGAAGACATCCTCGCCGGCGACGCCGATCTCACTGAGTTGCGCGGCAATGGCGGCGAACAGGGACTGTTTGGCTTCGCGACTTCGACCACCCTGGGTGAAGATCTGGATCATGACCACGCCGGAACTTCGCTCGAAGCCGAGCCCGGCGTCCTGCGCAACGATCCGGCCCGCGGGATGCTCGGTGATGATGTGGAAGTAGTCGCGCTCGGGAATGCCGTACTCGGCGAGGATGGCATCGTGGATTCGCCTGCTGAGGTCGCCGAGCTGCTCCGGCGTTCGGCCTTCGTTGACGTCAATGCGGACGAGGGGCATCTGCTCTCCTTCGATTAGTTTGTCCTGACATACTAACAAAGTAGGTGATCGCGCCACAAGCCCTCGGCACCCTGATGCGCCGCCATCAGCAACGCCCGCTCACATATATGGCTAAAAGCCGAGACGCCCGCTCACATAAATCGCCTTAACCGCAAACGCCCGCTCACATCATGTGAGCGGGCGTCGGCCCAAAACCCTTCAGATGTGAGCGGGCGTCGGTGACGGGCCGCCCGGGCTTTCAACAGTTAAACCACGACGGCGCCCGTCACCTTCGCGTGGAAGGTGACGGGCGCCGTCGTGCTTCAGTCGCGCGGAAATCTCGCGCGGAGTTGTGCTAGAGGGTTGCGAAGACCTCGCGGAGGAGCTTGGCGGTCTCGGACGGAGTCTTGCCGACCTTCACGCCTGCTGCTTCGAGAGCTTCCTTCTTGGCCTGTGCCGTACCCGCGGAGCCGGAGACGATGGCGCCTGCGTGGCCCATGGTCTTGCCCTCGGGAGCGGTGAAGCCTGCAACATAGCCGACAACCGGCTTCGTCACGTTGGCCTTGATGAAGTCGGCTGCGCGCTCTTCGGCGTCGCCACCGATTTCGCCGATCATGACGATTGCCTTGGTCTCCGGGTCAGCCTCGAACGCAGCCAGGGCGTCGATGTGCGTGGTACCGATGACGGGGTCGCCACCGATGCCGATCGCGGTGGAGAAACCGAGGTCGCGCAGCTCGTACATCATCTGGTAGGTCAAGGTACCGGACTTGGAGACCAAGCCGATGGGGCCCTTGCCCGTGATGTTTGCCGGGGTGATGCCAACCAGGGCTTCGCCCGGAGTGATGATGCCGGGGCAGTTCGGGCCGATGATGCGGGTGATCTGCTTGCCGTCAGCATCAACCGTGGCCTGGGCAAGTGCCCAGAATTCGGCCGAATCCTGAACCGGCACGCCTTCGGTGATGACGACAACCAGGCCGATGCCTGCTTCGATGGCTTCAACGACGGCGGCCTTGGTGAATGCCGGCGGGACGAAGACGATCGAGACGTCGGCGCCGGTTTCGGCGATGGCTTCCTTGACGGTGCCGAAGACAGTGATTTCCTTGTCCCCGTGCAGCACCGTGGTGCCGGCCTTGCGGGCGTTGACGCCACCGACGATGTTGGTGCCGGCCTTGAGCATCAGGGCGGTGTGCTTGGTGCCTTCGCCGCCGGTGATGCCCTGGACGATGACCTTGGAGTCCTTGTTGAGGTAGATAGACATAGTCTTGCGTCCCTTACTTCGCTGCGTTGGCGAGCTCGGCGGCCTTGTCGGCGCCCTCGTCCATGGTGGCTGCCAGGGTAACCAGCGGGTGGTTGGCCTCGGCCAGGATGCGGCGGCCCTCTTCGACGTTGTTGCCATCGAGGCGGACGACCAGCGGCTTGTTGGCGTTGGAGCCAAGCTCGGCCAGTGCACCGACGATGCCCTTTGCCACAGCGTCACACGCGGTGATGCCACCGAAGACGTTCACGAAAACGCTCTTGACCTGCTCGTCGCCGAGGATGACGTCCAGGCCGGCGGCCATGACCTCAGCGGAGGCTCCACCGCCGATGTCCAGGAAGTTGGCCGGCTTGACGTTGCCGTGGTTTTCTCCTGCGTAAGCAACCACGTCCAGGGTGGACATCACAAGACCGGCGCCGTTGCCGATGATGCCAACCGAGCCGTCAAGCTTCACGTAGTTCAGGTCCTGCGCCTTGGCCTTGGCCTCGAGCGGGTCAGCCGCGTCCTTGTCCTCAAGCTCACCGTGGTGGACGTGGCGGAAGCCGGCGTTCTCGTCCAGCGAGACCTTGCCGTCAAGGGCAACGATGTCGCCAGCGCCGGTCTTGACCAAGGGGTTGACCTCAACGAGGGTTGCGTCTTCCTTCTTGAAGACGTCCCAGAGCTTCAGGATGACGGAAGCAACCTTGGCGCGCAGTTCCTCGGAGAAACCGGCAGCGGCAACGATTTCGTCAGCCTTGGCCTGGTCGATTCCGACTGCGGGATCGATGGCTACCTTGGCGAGGGCCTCGGGGCGCTCCACGGCAAGCTGCTCGATTTCCATGCCGCCTTCTACCGAGCACATGGCCAGGTAGTTGCGGTTGGCCCGGTCCAGCAGGACGGAGAAGTAGTATTCCTCAGCAATGTCGGCGCCCTGGGCGATCATGACCTTGTTGACGGTGTGGCCCTTGATGTCCATGCCGAGGATGTTGGTGGCGTGCTCAAGCGCTTCGTCAGCGGACTTTGCGACCTTGACACCGCCGGCCTTGCCACGGCCACCGACCTTTACCTGCGCCTTGACGACGGTCACGCCGCCGATGTTCTCGGCAGCAGCCTTTGCTTCTTCAGGAGTGTGCGCCACGATGCCGGCGAGCACGGGTACACCGTGCGCTTCGAACATATCGCGCGCCTGATATTCAAACAGGTCCACGGTTTAGTGTCCTTCTACGTCGAAGTAGTTTCTGTACAGCCGGAAACCACGGTGACCGCGAAAACCGGCTGCGGATAGGTGCGCATCGAACGGCCGACAAGCAGCCGGTCACATTGCGCAAGTTCCTCTCGAACTTTAGCCCCCCGGGGAGGCCAGCCGGTTCTACAGTACCTGTTAAGTGAGTAAGCACACAGTTCTATGGACCGTAGAAAAACCGCTATATGACGCGGTTTTCCGGCGCTCCGGACGCCGCCATGCCAGGACGACAGGACGCCGGAGCCGTTAGGAATCCAGTTTGGTCAGCGGCGCGTAACGCAACAGCAGCCGTTTCTCGCCGACGTCGAACTTCACCTTCGCCACGGTCTTGTCGCCGGCGCCTTCGACGCCGATCACGGTGCCGTTCCCGAAGCTCGTGTGGTTCACCTTGTCCCCGACGGCGACGGCGACCACTTCCTTCTGCGGCTGGACACGATTGCGTACGACGGCGGCAGGCACGTCGGCGTTGAAGCCCGCCGTCGCACTGGCGGCAGCCCCGCGCGAGGTGCCGGCACCCCAGAAGGATCCGCCGTAACGCCCGGAACCGATCGGGGCGTTGCCCCAGCCGCTCACTTGGCGGGAGGTACCTTCGCGTTTCCACTCCACCAGACCGGTGGGGATCTCCTCAAGGAATTGGCTGGCGGGGTTGTATTGGCTCTGGCCCCACATGCTGCGGACTTCCGAGCGGGTGACATAGAGGCGCTTCCGTGCCCGGGTGAGGCCCACATAGGCCAGGCGACGCTCTTCTGCCAGCTCCTTGGGATCGGTTGCGGACCGCTGATGCGGGAACAGCCCGTGTTCCATGCCGGTCAGGAAAACTACCGGGAACTCCAGGCCCTTGGCCGTGTGGAGGGTCATGAGCGTGACGACGCCCATCCGCTTGGCTTCTGCCACGGCGGCGGCTGCGTCCTCGGAGGATCCTTCCGGAGCGTCCGGGATCTGGTCCGCGTCGGCTACGAGGGAAACCTGCTCCAGGAATTCACCCAACGAACCTTCAGGGTTGTCGCGCTCGTATTCCCGGACCACCGCCACCAGTTCGGCGAGGTTTTCCACGCGGGACTCGTCTTGCGGATCGGTGCTGGCACGGAGCCCTGCAAGGTACCCCGTCTGTTCCAGAACCGCTTCCAACGCTGCCGCAGCCCCGGAACCCGAGGCCACTTCGGCCAGGTCATCCAGGAGTTTCACGAATCCCAAGACGGCGTTCACGGAACGGGTGGCCATGCCGGGAGCCTGGTCCGCCTTGCGTGCCGCAGTCATGAACGACATCCGTTCGCGTTCGGCAAGCGCCGCCACGGCTCCTTCGGCGCGATCGCCGATTCCCCGCTTGGGTTCGTTGAGGACGCGACGCAAATTGACGTCGTCGTCCGGGTTCACCAGGACGCGAAGGTACGCGAGGGCGTCCTTGATTTCCTTGCGCTCGTAGAAGCGGGTGCCGCCCACCACTTTGTACGGCAGGCCGACCCGGACCAGCACGTCTTCAATGGAGCGGGACTGGGCGTTGGTCCGGTAGAAAATGGCGACGTCGCCGGGACGCAGGCCTTCCTCGTCCTGGAGCCGGTCGATTTCCTTGGCGATGAACTGGGCTTCGTCGTGCTCGTTCTCCCCCACGTAGCCGATGATCTTTTCGCCGTCACCCTCGGCCGTCCAGAGCTTCTTGTCCGGGCGGTTGGGGTTGCGCGAAATAACGGAGTTCGCCGCGCTCAGGATGTTCTGGGTGGAGCGGTAGTTCTGCTCCAACTTGATGGTGCGTGCTTCCGGGTAATCCTTCTCGAATTCGACGATGTTGCGGATATCCGCACCGCGGAAGGCATAAATGGATTGGTCGGAGTCGCCGACGACGGTCAGCTCGCTCGCGTGGGGACCCTCGCCGACGATTTCGCGGACCAATGCGTACTGGGCGTGGTTGGTGTCCTGGTATTCGTCAACGAGGACGTGACGGAAACGACGGCGGTAGGACTCTGCGAGCGCGGGGAAGGCCCGGAACATGTAGACGGTCTGTGCGATGAGGTCGTCGAAGTCCATGGCGTTGGCCTGGCGCAGGCGCTGGGTGTAGCCCTTGAAGACCTCGGACACGGCCTGCTCGAAGGGTTCGTTGTAGTTGGCGCTCGACGCGAACGCGTCGTCGTCGATGAGCTCGTTCTTGAGGGCCGAGATCTTGTGCTGGATCGCTTTGGGCGCGAACTTCTTGGGATCAAGGTCCAGGTTCTTCGCGACGAGCGTGATGAGCCGCAGGGAGTCTGCGGAGTCGTAGATGGAGAAGTTGGAGTTCAGCCCCACGTTGGCGGCTTCGCGGCGCAGGATACGCACGCAGGAGGAGTGGAATGTTGAAATCCACATGGACTTGGCGCGGGCACCCACGAGGGCTTCGATGCGTTCCCGCATTTCCGCGGCCGCCTTGTTGGTGAAGGTGATCGCCAGGATCTCACCGTGGTGGGCCCTCCTGGTGGCGATCAGGTACGCAATGCGATTGGACAGCACGCGGGTCTTGCCCGAACCTGCGCCAGCCACGATCAGCAAAGGGCTGCCCGCGTGCTTGACGGCTTCCTCTTGCTGCGGATTCAAGCCTTGGAGCAATGCGTCCGCGGACGGCAAGCCCGAATGGCCCCGCTCCTCGGCACCGCCGGGCGTCCCTCCCCAGGACGCACCAGACGCACCCCCGGGCACGGAACCGCCGGATGCAGAACCCCCTCCGGGCGCAGAGCCGCCGGGTGCAGAGCCGCTTCCGGCGCGCGAAAGCACGGCCGGAGCGGCCTTGGTGGCAGCTGTGCTTGCAGCTTTGAAGGGGCCATCCGCGTACGGGTCAAACAACATATCCATGGTGTTTACAGTCTAGGCGGTGGCCCTGACACTCATTGTCCGGATGCCGCCCAGGATCGGTTCCCCCACGGGACATGCCCCCTCTTCGCCCGAACGAGTGGACATAACACCGCTATGTCCACTCCCCGGACCAAGAAAGGCGCATGCTCAGGCGAATTGCGGCACCGAGGTGAGGGCCGCGCGCAACTCGCGGACCGCCGTCGGGCCTCCCGCGATGAACCAGTCCAGGCCGTTGACGCGCACGACGTCGGTGTCCCCGCCGGCCGCGCGGACGATCGCTTTGCCGGGGAGCCAGTCCCACTCGGGGCAGCTGTGCTGGAACCAGCAGCCCAGTTCGCCGTCGGCAACCCGACCGAGATCGCAGGACCCGGAGCCGAACATGCGCAGTGAAGCGGTGGACACCGCTGCGGCGTGCCACGGCATGGCGGCGCGGGGATCGGCGAGCCAGGTGGGGTGG
Source organism: Arthrobacter sp. efr-133-R2A-63 (assembly GCF_030209795.1). Taxonomy (NCBI): domain Bacteria; kingdom Bacillati; phylum Actinomycetota; class Actinomycetes; order Micrococcales; family Micrococcaceae; genus Arthrobacter; species Arthrobacter sp. efr-133-R2A-63. Next base: position 22,959 of record NZ_JARVRG010000036.1, read on the forward strand.
ATGTAGGTCGCGGCGCCGAGTTCGCTGAGGGCAGCTCCGGATGGTCCCGTGACCGGTTCGTCGTTGAGGGTCGCGGGGTGGCCTTCGCCGCCTGTCCAGAGCTTGTCGAGCTCCGGTTGATAGATGGCCCCGAGGATGACGTCGGCGTCCGGGGCACCACCATGCGATGCCGTGCCCTCGTGCTTCAAGGCGATCGCCGAGCACCAATACGTCGAGCCGTGCAGGAAATTGTAGGTGCCGTCCACGGGATCGATCACCCACGTGCGGCCGCTGCTCCCTGCCACCGAGCTTCCTTCTTCACCCAGGATGCCGTCGTGCGGGCGGCAACGGCGCAGTTGCTCAAGGACATAGGCCTCGGCTGCATGGTCCGCGGCCGTCACCACGTCCGAAACCGAGGTCTTCCGTTCCCCCTGCAAGCCGCCCATCCGCATCAGCAGGGCAAGCTGCCCGGCTTCCCGGACCAGGGCTGCAGCGAGTTCGTAGTCGTCGAGCGAAGGATCAAGTTCTGTGGCGGAGTGCCTGCCAGTGGTCATGGGTCCAGCTTATGTGGCGGGATAATGAATGACATGGCCAAGACCCCAGCCCAACGCATCAAGAAGCACGGTGCCAATGCCGCCGTGCCCCAGCACCACTTGCCGTCGGTGATCAATCCCACCGCCCAGCAGGGCCCTGAGAAGGCGCAGAACAACGGCCGCCTCATCGTGATCGCCGGGGTCGTGGCCAGCCTGTTCCTGTTCTGGTATGTGCACCTCCTGACCCTGAACCAGATGACCCAGTTATCCGGCGGCATGGCCATGCCCGATTCACTTGTCGGCGGGTTCTCCACCGACTATGTCCATCAATTGCATGGCGCCATGACCGACGACGCCCGCGGACAGCTCAGCTACATCCACAAGACCGCCGGAACGCTGTTTCCGCTGATCTTCGGTTTCACCTGGCTTCTGCTCATTGGCACCAATGTGGCCGCGAAGGCGATGCGGTGGGCCCTGTGGGCTGCTCCCCTGCTGTTCGCGGTGGTCCGCTTGTGCGGCAACGTGGCGGTCGACGCCGCGCTGGGGACCGCAACGCCCGACGCCGGCCAGGTGGCGTTGGCTTCCACCCTCACCGTTGTGGGCTGGGTACTATTCCTGCTAAGCCTTTTGGCTGGCGTCGCGGCTGTATTCCTGGGGAGGCGGCGTTCCAAGAGCGCCTGACAGGCCGGCCCGTCGAGGCTACTCCTGATCCGAGCCGCTCCCCGGCGCGAGCATCTCCCTGGCTTGGAGAGCACGCTGGTGGGCGCCTGCCTTGTCGAAGCGGTCAGCGGCTTCGACCAGGCTTTCCTTGGCCGCCTGCTTGCTCCCGGTATCGGCTTGGGCACGCGCCATCAAGAGGAATATTTCGCCCGCGATCTGCGAAGGCAGCTGATCTGCGCTGCCGCTGATTTCGCCCAGCAGCTCAAGCGCCGCTCCGGCGTCTCCTGCCAGGTAGTTCCAATGCGCGCGGTTGAGGCGAAGCAGGAGAATTTCCTCTTCGCTCCCCCCGACAACATCCGTGGCAAGTTCGGCACGTTCGATGCACCGCAAGGTGGCGGCGTCAGCCACGTCCGCCGCCAGCCTCATCGCCGCCGATGCCTTGTTGAACTTGGCCCAGACGTCCAGGTTCCGTGACGGGGAAAAAGTCTCCGCGGCGAGTTCATGGTAATGGAGGCCCTCAGCGACCTTGTCGCAGAGGAATGCCACATTGCCGATGACCCAGTACGCCTTGCCGGCCAGTTGGTCATCCATCTCATCGGAGATTCTTTCCGAGAGCGAAAGGCACTCCTCCCAAGCCTCCTCAAGCTTTCCGGATTCGCCATACGTCGCGATCAGAGCCTGCCGTGCATGGACGTCGATTTCCATGTCTGCGTCATCATCGACCAAGCCCACAGCCGACGCCGCGGCCGCCGTCGCCATCTCCAGAAGTCCTTCACTCCGCAGGGAGTTCGCCATCAAAATGAGTGCCCTGGCCCTGTGCTGGGGTGAGGCTGCAGCCAACGATGCCTCGGAAAGGGATCTCGCCAAGGCAGTGCACTCGGCGAAATCACCGGCGTCGAGAAGGTTCTCGGCTTGCAGGAAGGTCATGTTCCACCAGCCCGTGGAATCGCCCTCGTCGCGGGCAATATCGGCGGCCGAACGCGCGCCGTCGGCAGCCTTGGTGAAATCATGGCTGGCGCGGTGCTCCCTCGCCTCAAGCTCCACCGCAGCGTACGCCGGCGCAACCTTTTTTTCTCGCATAGCTCCATTATGTCCCTGAGACACTTCGTCGAGACGCGGAAGGGCAATTAGCACGATTTTGGAAGATGCCGACCAAGCATTGATGACACGGCGTGTCGTTACTCTTATAATGAGCGTGCTTCACTTTGTTCACTTCAGTCGCATCAGTCACAAAAACTATCAGGAGCTTTCGCATGAAAAGAACTTTCGCCGCCCTCCTCGCGGCAGCAGCAATCTTGCTCGCGGGCATTACCGGCTCGGCAGCGGTGTCCGCCAGCGGCCAGGGCCCGTCGCAGGATTCCTCCGTAGCCATTGGCTGGTGGCCCAACGCCGCCACCCAGGGTGCGGCACAGGCAATCGGCTGGTGGCCCAACGCCGCTACCCAGGGTGCGGCACAGGCAATCGGCTGGTGGCCCAACGCCACCACCCAGGTGTCACCCCAGGCAATCGGCTGGTGGCCCAACTCCACTCCGTCCAACTAGTTCCACCTGAAAGGCACCGGACCTTGGGTCCGGTGCCTTTCTGTTGCCGTTCTTCCGTCGCGGGAGTAAGTGCGTTCAGGCGCCCCGCAGCAGTTCCGCAAACTTTTCCGCTGCCATGGGCCGGCCAAAGTAATAGCCCTGGCCACTGGCGCAGCCCAGGCGGGCAAGCTCAGCCGCTTGTTCTGCAGTTTCGATGCCCTCGGCAACGGCCTGCATTCCGCACGCATGAATGAGTTGGAGAACGGCCGCCACAAAGTTCCGTTCCTTCTCGTCCTTGCCCAGGTCCTGGATGAGGGAGCGGTCGATCTTGACCACGTTGACGGGAAGGCTGCGCAGGTAGCTGATCGACGAATAGCCCGTGCCGAAGTCGTCGATTTCCAAGCGGATGCCCAGACGCCGGAGGCCGGTCAGCGAGTATCTGTCGATGTCGCTGCCGTTCACCGCCATTGACTCCGTCAGCTCGATGACCAGCTTGGATGCTTCCACTCCGGTTTCGGCGAGCACTTCCCGGACGTGCTCGATCAATTCCAGGCTTTGAAGTTCCGTTGTTGAAATATTGACCCGCATGCTGAAGTCTTCGGCCACCCCCGGGCCGTCCTGCCATTCGCGCAGTTGCTGCATTGCCCGCCGAAGGACCCAATACCCGAGGTCGAGGATGATTCCGGTTTCCTCGGCCAGCGGGATGAAGGCATCCGGCATCAACAATCCCCTTTCGGGGTGGTTCCATCGCACCAGCGCCTCAGCGCCTTCAATCCTGCCCGAGGCCAACTCGACAACAGGCTGGAAATGGAGGACCAGCTGATCTGTGCGGATGGCTTCACGCAGTTCCGAGATCATGAGTCCTTGGAGCCGGCGCGCGTACAACAAAGCCGGCTCGAAAACCCTGACGCTGCTCCCTTGCTCTGCCTTTGCCGCGTACATGGCTGTATCGGCTTCCATGACGAGGTCGTCCACGGACTGTCCGGGTTCCGCGACCCGGAGCCCGATGCTGGTGCCGCAGATGATCCGGACTTCGCCGATGTCGATGCTCTCACCGACGGCCCGGAGGATCCGCTTGGCGACGCCCCGTGCATGCGCGGCATTGGATTTTGGCAGCATGACGGCAAATTCGTCGCCGCCGAGCCTGGCCACCATGTCAGTGTCGCGGACCGCTGAGATCAGGCGCCTTGCAGTGACCTTCAAGACGGTGTCCCCTGCGCCGTGGCCCAAGGTGTCGTTGATCCCCTTGAATGAGTTCAAGTCCAAAACGAGCAACGCCGGCGGGAGCTCACCCCTCTCGGACTCAACGAGTTCATGGTTCAGCGCCCTTTCGAGTGCCGTGCGGTTGGCCAATTGAGTCAGCGGATCAGTGAGCGCCATCCTTTCGAGTTCGATCTGGGCCTCGCGCAGCATGGCAGTCCGGCTTTCGACCCGTTCCTCGAGCTCCTGGTAGATGGCTTGAAGATCGTCGGCCATGAGGTTGATCCCGGTAATGACGGCAGCCACTTCGTCCCGCGGGCCGGAGACCGGGATCCTCGTGCTGAGGTCGCCGTCGGCAATCCGCACCACCCCTTCAACAAGGGCAAGGAGTCGCGGGTCCTGGGGCTCATGGTTCACGGTGGTGCTCTCTCAACCAGTCACGGGCCTCCGCCTCTGAGGTGAAGAACTGTCCCGGGAGGGAGCCTGGCTTCGCGCGAAGGAGAAAATGTGCAATCACACGGTCCACAGGACTCTCCCCTAAGAGGGCACAGGCTGAAACAGCCACGGAATTCGTGTACGTCAGGCGCGCGTCGTCGGTGACGGACAGTACTCCGGTCACTCTGAGTAGCAGCGGAAGCCTCCGGCCGTCCGCAAACATGCGAACGGCCGCCGCGGCCGCCCGGGCTTCCGGCGAGCGGACGACCGAGTTCGGCGGCAGGGTGACCTCGACAATCCCGTCCGCCGCCAAGTCGACGGTGATCTGATCGGCGAGGGCCGTCACGACTTCGGCTGAAGGCTCCGAAGCGTCATCGGGAAGCGTGCAATCCCGGGCGGGCAGTGTCCGGGCGCTCATCGTCGTGCGGCCTGCCGCCGTCGGGCGATCGGCCCGTGAGCGTTCCAAAGGGCACGACCCGAAAGGCCGGATCCTGCCCCTATGGGGAAAATAACGCCTGCGTGTCCCGGACCACGCCGAACAAGCTGATGAGTCATGGGTCCTATGTTCTGCCGTATCGGTCAATCTAGTCTGCGCCAAAACTGCGTGGAACCCTCAGCCCGGCGCCTTTCCGGTGAGTGCACTCATGATAATGCAAAGACCACCCACTCGCTGACATGAGGCTACCCGCGAAAACTCAGCGTTTTGCAAGCCGCGCCGTTCGCCGTACGTCCCGGACCCTTTGCGCCACCACCAGCCCTGCGGCGGAAAATCCGATCGTGACCGGATAGCCCATCAGGCGTTCCAAGGTTCCGGGTTCGGGGACATCCATCCGCGTCAGCCCACCGACCACGAGGGCGCCCAGGGTCAGCGTTCCGCATACCAGGATGAACCAGCTCATGGGAGTATGCGGCAGCCAGAGCACTCCGAGGAGCACCAGGGCGAATGCACCTCCGATGAAGAACATGAGGGCGCCCACGAAGTGGAAGGGAGACCCCAGGTCCTCCGGCACAAAACCAACAACCACGGTCCCCAGCCCGGAGATCCCCGTCAAGACACGGACCGCGACGGCGGTGGGCCACGCTTTGCGGTAGCCGGCGCCTTGCAGGATCCGCACGCCGGGACGGGCCGCGATGCACAGGAGCGCGGAACTAAGCAGCAACGCCCCGAAGAGCAACGCCAGGCCCTGCACCACGAAGGAGGCATTCATGAGCAAGTGAAGGGGCGAACAGACGTCGCGGTGTTCGTAGATCCCGCATTTGAGCGCGCCAAGATCGCTGATGAAACCGGTCCGGCGATCGTAGGGCTCGGGGCCGCGCCAGGCTTCTATCACCGCCGATTCGGCCACGAAATACTGCACCACGCTCAAATGGGCCCAGCCTCCGATGTTGGAGCGGATGGTCCCCAGGTCCGGGAGGTGGTCGCCGGATGCGGCCGGCACCGTCATCTGCTCTCTCATGCGGGCCAGCCTAGCCTCAGCCCGCCCCTCTGCCGCGCCGCCCCTGTTGCCCGCGGCGGTGTTCGGGGGGCGCCCCGGCAGCTTGTATGCTTGTATGCGTGCCCGGCCAGCGGCTCCCCGGAGCTTCCAGCACGTGCACAGGCCCTCGTAGCTCAGTGGATAGAGCACGGCTCTCCTAAAGCCGGTGTCGTTGGTTCGATTCCAATCGAGGGCACTTGAAAGACCAGCTGCGCGAATCGTCTCCGACGCAAGACCTGCGGGCCTACCTGCTGGGCAGCTGGACCGTGGAACGGTCCCTGTGGGACCGCGCGAGCGGCGCCCGAGGCACGTTCACCGGCGTCGTGCGCTATTCAGGAACCCCCGACGGCGGCCTCGCCCTTCGCGAAGACGGCACCATGACCTGGCCCACCCACACGGGTCCGGCCTTCCGCGAATACCTCCTGCGGCCCGGCGACTCCCCCGCCGCCATGGACGTCTATTTCCCGGACGGGAAGCCCTTCCACCGCATGAGCTTCCGAGACCACGCCAACGAGGACAGCCACTGGTGCGATCCCGATGACTACAAGGTCAATTACCTCTGGGGCGGACTGGACGCTTTCAGCTACGCCTGGGACGTCCAGGGACCGGCCAAGGACTTGCTGCTGGAATCCCGGCTAAGGAGAGAGCAATGACCCGCAACCGCCCAGCAAAGGACCTGATTGTGGTCAGCGCGGTCTGCGTCTACGACGACGCCGGACGGCTGCTGACGGTGCGCAAGCGCGGCACGGACAAGTTCATGCACCCGGGAGGCAAGCCCGAACCAGGTGAAACAGCGGCGGAGGCGGCATCCCGCGAGCTGGCCGAGGAAGTCGGAATCGACGTCGATCCGGCCGGGCTGGAGCCCTTGGGGAGCTGGCTCGCTGCCGCTGCGAACGAGGCCGCCACCGACATCGAAGCCACCGTCTTCACGGCACCGGGAACGTGGGAAGCCCATCCTTCGGCCGAGATCGCAGAGATCCGCTGGTTGGATCTCTCTGCCGAACTTCCGGACGATTTGGCTCCCCTCCTGACCGACCACGTGCTGCCCTTGCTCGCCCAAAGATGAAGAACCAGTAGAGCTTTCAGGCGACTGGTGGCAAAGTTTGGTTTAACCTAATACAGCCCCGCATTGTCAGATCCAGCTGGGGGATCGCATGCAATATCTTGATGAGCGCCGCGACGCTCCGGCCATCGGCATGAGCGGCTACGGGTTGCGAAAGCCCACCCTGCTGTGGGCGGTCATTGCCGCCGGTGCCGCAGTTGCCGTCCTGGCGATGGTTCTCGGAATCAACCACGGGACGTCCGCGGCCCAGTCCGCCGGGGATCTCGCCATCCTGGCGGCGGTGCTGCTCGCCACGGTCAGTTGCGCCCGCGCGGCCCGACGCAAAGACGAAAGCTCCCGCGCATGGTGGGTCATGGCGCTGGCCACGCTGATCTGGACCATCGGTCAATCAATCTGGACCTTCTACGGGCTGACGCTTGACCACGACTATCCCTACCCATCCGCAGCAGATGCCGCATTCGTCGGCTATTCGATCCCGGCCGCGATCGGCCTCTACTTGTTCCCGCGTCCCAGGGTTTCCCGTGTTGCTTTCCTGCGCGGACTCCTTGATGCGGCAGTGATCGCCTCCGCGGTGCTGTTCATCAGCTGGGCCACCGTCCTCGGTTCCATGTACAAGGCCGAGGGGCCGGACCCCCTCGTCCACCTCACCGGCCTTGCCTATCCCGTTGCCGATATCGTGATGGTTTCCCTTGTCCTCATGCTCACCATGCGGACGGCACCCGGCGAGCGCCTCAGGTGGGCCTGCCTGGGTGGCGGCCTCCTGGTCCTGGCGATCACTGACAGCACCTACGTGGACCAGACTTCCGACGGAGTCACTGGGCTCACCGGAACACCCTTGGCAGCAGGGTGGATCGCGGCGTTCCTGCTGATAGCCGTTGCCCCTTTGGTCCCTTACGCCCCGCGTCCCAGGACGGACCGGCGCCTTTACACCCTGGCCCTGGAACTCCTCCCCTATGTCCCCGTTTTCGGTGCCGTCATGGTGGCGCCCATACGCGTCGGGCGCCCCGGCGACCCCTTCCTCCAGACCGTAGGACTTACCGTGCTGGCCCTCGCCGTCACGCGCCAGATCCTCATGATCCTGGAGAACATCAACCTGACCCGGGATCTCGAATCGAAGGTTGCCCAGCGGACGGCGGAGCTTGAAGGCCTCGGCGCGATCGTCAACTCCTCGGCGGACGCCATCGTGGGAAAGACCCTTGACGGTGTCATCACCAGCTGGAACCCCGGCGCGGAACGGATCTACGGGTACAGCGCCGCAGAGGCAATAGGCAGGAATGTTTCCTTCGTCATTCCGGATGAGCTTCAGGATGAGGAGAACCAGCTCATGGCGGCCATCAGGGCCGGCGGCGAAACCCACAGCTACGAAACAACACGGCTCCGCATCGACGGTTCCCCCGTTCCGGTCTCGATCACCATGTCCCCGATCCGCGGCACCGGCGGCATCCGCGGAGTCGCCACGATCGCCCAGGACATCACCGAACGAAGGATCGCCCAGGCCGAGTTGGTGACTGCCAGGGAAGCCGCCGAGGAAGCCAGCCGCTTGAAGTCGGAGTTCCTCGCGACGATGAGCCATGAGATCCGCACGCCGATGAATGGCGTGATCGGGTTGACCGGCTTATTGCTGGACACCCCCTTGGAAGAAGCCCAGCGCCAATATGCCGAGGGCGTCAAGGGGGCGGGCGAAGCCCTGCTCACCCTGATCAATGACATTCTGGACTTCTCGAAACTCGAAGCCGGCAAGGTCGATCTTGACCCTGTGCCCTTCAATCCACGCACCTTGGTGGAGGAACTCGCGGTCCTCCTTGCCGAGCCCGCACAAGCCAAAGGCCTTGAGCTGATTGCCTACTGCCGCCCGGAGGTTCCGGCGATGCTGGTGGGCGACGTCGGCCGCATCCGGCAGATCCTGCTCAACCTGGCCTCAAACGCCGTGAAGTTCACCCCCTCGGGGGAAGTCGTCATCAGCCTGAAGGTCGTGGAGCAGGAATCCACGAACGTGCGGGTGCGCTTCGAAGTCCGGGACACCGGGATCGGGATCGAGGCGGCAGACCATCTCAGGCTCTTCGAGTCGTTCTCGCAGGCCGACGCCTCCACCACCCGGCGATACGGTGGAACCGGCCTGGGGCTGGCGATCTCACGGAGGCTCACCGAAGTGATGGACGGCGAGATCGGGGTCGACAGTTCCTTGGGCAACGGAAGCACCTTCTGGGCCACCCTTCCCTTGGCGGTGAGCGGGCCCGCCGCAGTTCCGCCGTCGGTCTCGCCCGAGCAGCTCACGGGACTGCGGGTCCTGGTGGTGGACGACAACTCGACCAACAGGCTGGTGCTCACAGCGCAATTGGCGGGCTGGCGGATGAATCCTGAGGCTGTCGGCGACGCCCAACAGGGCCTGGACCGCTGCCGTGAAGAAGCCGCCGCCGGACGTCCCTTCGACATTGCGGTGCTGGACATGTGCATGCCGGACATGAACGGCTTGGAACTGGCCCACAAGCTGAGCACCGACGTCGCGCTGGAATCGACGCGGATCATCATGCTGACGTCCACCATGAATGTGGACAAAGCCGAACTTGTGGCCGCCGGGGTCCAGGAATGGCTGACGAAACCCGTCCGCAGCTCCGAATTCTACGACCGGCTCATGCGTCTTGTAGCGGCCCGCCCACTCGCGGCTCCCGCGGTTTCTCCGGCGATCCCTGTAACCATCAGCCAGCCTTCGCACGGCCTGATTCTGGTCGTCGAGGACAACGAGGTCAACCAGCTCGTGGCCCGCAGCATGGTCGCGAAGCTCGGGTACGACGCCGACGTCGTGGCCGACGGCAGCGAAGCAGTCGCCGCCACCGCGGCCAAGGAGTATGCCGCGGTCCTGATGGATTGCCATATGCCCGTCATGGACGGATTCGAGGCCACCAAGGCCATCCGGGCACGCAACGATGGCCGCAGGCGGCTCCCCGTCATTGCCATGACCGCAGGGGCCCTGGATGAGGATCGTGAGCGCTGCCTCGCGGCCGGCATGGACGACTATCTGACCAAACCGGTGGACGTGGACACCTTGGACCAGGTTCTCTCGCGATGGATCCCGGAAAGTTCCGAGGAAGATGCCGGACCGGCCCTCGACCCCGCAAGGCTGGAAACGTTGCGTGACCTCGGCCCGGCAGACGGACTGGGGTTGCTGCCCGCCGCGGCCCAGGCCTTCAGGCAAGACATTCAACCGAGCCTGCAAGCACTCCGCCAGGCTTTGGACAACGGAAGCGGAGAAGCTCTCAGACAGGTGGTCCACAAATTGAAAGGCGCCGCAGCCAACATCGGAGCCGCCCGCGCCGCCCGGATGTGCGAGGAATTGGAACGCAGCTCATCAAGCGGCAAGCCTGTCGATCCGGCGCTCATAGCCGGCCTTGAGGCCGAACTTGCCCTCGTTGACAAAGCCTTGGACCACGCCCTGTCGGTGGCCTCGTGAAGGTCCTGGTGGCGGACGACGACTTCGGTTCGCGCCTCGTGGCGAAGGCCGCGGTGGAGCAGTCCGGCCATGAATGCATCGTGGCAGCGGATGGCAGCTCCGCCTGGGAACTGTACCGGCAACACCGGCCGCAAGTCGTCGTGACTGACCTGATGATGCCCGGGCTCAACGGACTGGAGCTCTGCCGCGCCATCCGGAGCGCGGAAGAAGACTCCTACACCTATCTTGTCCTTGTCACGTCGAAGGATGCCCGCGAGGACGTCGTCGCGGGCATGCACGCCGGTGCTGATGATTACGTGGCCAAGCCGCTTGACCCGTTCGCTTTGCACACCCGGCTGCTGGTGGCGCAACGGGTGACTTCGCTGCACACGGACCTTGCCCGCTACCGTGCCGCGCTCGCGGAGCAAGCGCGGACCGATCCTCTGACGAAGCTCCATAACCGGCTGAAGCTCTCGGAGGACCTGGAACGGCTGCATGACAGAAGCGCCCGCAACGGGACGGACTACAGCCTGGCGATCTGCGACGTGGACAATTTCAAGAGATACAACGATCTCTATGGCCACCAGGCCGGCGACCTCGCCTTGCAGTCGGTAGCGGCCTCCCTTGCCGCCCAAGGGCGCGAAAGCGATGGAATCTACCGGTTCGGCGGGGAGGAGTTCCTCTTCCTGCTGCCCGGCCAGACGGCATCCGGCGCAGAGGCAAGGCTCGCCCGCGCACTGGAGGCAGTGCGGGACCTGGGGATTGCCCACTCAGGAAACCCTTCGGGCACCCTGACCTTGAGCGCCGGTCTCTCGGCCTTCGTGCCCGACCACCGGGTCAGCAGCGAACGGCTCCTCAAGGAAGCCGATATGGCCTTGTACACCGCCAAGTCCGCCGGCCGGAACCGTGTGGAGGTCGCGCCCGAAGTCCGTCAACACACCAGGAGCTGACTCTAAGGGCCGGCGCCGGCGCCGCGCCTAAAGCTCCGGAACAGCTTCCTGGGCCACGGCCGTCGCCTCGGCGAACTGCGTGTTGTACAGCTCTGCGTATCGGCCGTCCGCGGCGAGGAGCTCTGCATGCGAGCCGCGCTCGATGATCGATCCGTCCTCCACGACGAGGATGACGTCGGCCGCCCGGATGGTGGAGAGCCGGTGGGCGATCACGACGGCGGTGCGTCCCTCAAGTGCCTCGCCCAAGGCCGCTTGGACGGCCGCTTCACTGGTGGAGTCCAGGGCTGCTGTGGCTTCGTCCAGAATGACGACCTTCGGTTGGGCGATGAGGAGCCGGGCAATGGTGAGCCGCTGGCGTTCCCCGCCGGAAAGCCGGTAACCGCGCTCCCCCACCACGGTCTCCAGGCCGTCCGGCAAGGAGCGGACCATGGCTTCGAGCCGGGCGCGCCGGAGCACGTCCCACATTTCCTCGTCCGTCGCTCCCGGCCGGGCCAGGCGCAAGTTGGAGGCGATGCTTTCGTGGAACAGGTGGCCGTCCTGGGTGACCATGCCCAGGGTCGCCCTGAGGGAATCGAACGTTACGTCCCGGATGTCCAGGCCGGTACCCCACCCGTGCCCGCCCAGGCGCACGGCGCCGGAGTCGACGTCGTACAGGCGGGACAGCAGTTGCGCCACGGTGGACTTGCCCGCGCCGGAGGACCCCACGAGCGCCACGGTCTGCCCGGGCTCCACGCGGAAGCTGATACCGTGCAGGACCTCCTCGCCGCCGCGCGTGTCGAGCGTAGCCACTTCCTCGAGGGAGGCGAGGGAAACCTTTTCCGCGGACGGGTAGCCGAAGCGGACGTCGTCGAACTCCACCGCGACAGGTCCCGAAGGCACCGCGACGGCGTCGGGCTTCTCCTGGATGAGCGGCTTGAGGTCCAGGATCTCGAAGACCCGCTCGAAGCTGACCAACGCGCTCATCACCTCGACGTGGGCGCTCGACAGCGCGGTGAGCGGCGCATAGAGCCGGGTGAGCAGCAGCGCCAGCACAACGACGTCGCCCGCGGCCAGCTGCCCGCTCAGCGCAAGCCAACCGCCCAGTCCGTAAACGAGTGCGAGGGCAAGTGCGGAAACGAGGGTCAGCGCGGTGATGAACGTGAACTGCAACATGGCGGTGCGGACGCCGATGTCCCGCACGCGGCCGGCCCGCAGGGCGAACTCGGCGGATTCTTCGTCCGGGCGGCCGAAGAGTTTGACGAGCGTGGCTCCTGGTGCGGAGAAACGCTCCGTCATCTGGGTTCCCATGGCCGCGTTGTGGGACGCGGCCTCACGGCGGAGGTCGGCCAGCTTGGAGCCCATGCGGCGTGCGGGGATCAGGAAGATGGGGAGCAGCACCATCGCCAGGACGGTGACCAGCCAGGAGGTGTTGAGCATGACCACGAGTGTCAGGATCAAGGACACGATGTTGCTGACCACCCCGGAGAGCGTGCCCGCGAAGGCCGACTGGGCTCCGATGACGTCGTTGTTGAGCCGGCTGACGAGGGCGCCGGTCCGGGTCCGTGTGAAGAAAGCGATGGGCATGCGCTGCACGTGGTCGAACACCTGCGTCCGGAGATCAACGATCACGCCTTCGCCGATCACGGAAGACAGCCACCGGGTCAGCAGTCCCACTCCGGCGTCGGCGACGGCCACGGCAGCGATGAGCGCGGCCAGCCCGATCACGACGTCCACGCCTGCTTTGGCGATGAGCGCATTCACCACCTTGCCGGCCAGCACCGGAGTGGCAACTGCAAGGAATGCGCCGGCGATGGAGGCCAGGACGAAGGCAATCAGCTTGTTGCGGTACGGATTCGCGAAAGCGAGCACGCGCTTGATGGTTTCCCGCGAAAACGGCTGGGAGCCGCTCTTGGCGCGGGTGATGTTGTAGAGCGAGCGCCAGGCGACGCCATCCATGCTCATGGCTTGTGATTCCCCATTCCGGAAGTGTGGTGCAGTTCGGTCACGGTGCCGTTGTCAAGGTGCCAGCGGGAATCGAGCCGGACGTTTTCGAGCAGGCGGCGGTCGTGCGTGACCAGCAGGAGCGCGCCGTCGTAGCCGTCGAGGGCTTCCTCAAGCTGCTCGATCGCCGGCAGGTCCAGGTGGTTGGTGGGTTCGTCCAGGACCAGCAGGTTGACGCCGCGGGCCTGCAGCAGCGCGAGCGCCGCGCGGGTGCGTTCGCCCGGGGACAAGGAATCCACGGTCCGGGAAGTGTGGTCCGCCTTGAGGCCGAACTTGGCCAGGAGGGTGCGGACATCCGCCGAGTTCCATTCGATCAGGACGGCCTCGACGGCGTCTGCCAGGGTGAGGTGCCCCGCCAGCAGTCCACGGGCTTGGTCGATCTCGCCGATCGCCACGGACGCACCCATGGAAGCGTCTCCGGCGTCGGGCTCCTGGAGTCCCAGCAGCAGCCGCAGGAGGGTGGATTTTCCTGCTCCGTTGGGTCCGGTGATGCCAATTCGTTCGCCGGCGTTGAGCTGGAGATTGACCGGTCCGAGCGTGAAATCGCCCTGGTGGGCCACCACGTCGCGCAAGGTCGCCACGACGGAACTGGAGCGCGGAGCTTGGCCTATGCTGAACTGCAGCTGCCATTCCTTGCGCGGCTCTTCCACCTCGTCGAGCCGGGCGATGCGCGACTCCATCTGCCGGACTTTCTGTGCCTGCTTTTCCGACGACTCGACGCTCGCCGCCCTGCGGATCTTGTCGTTGTCCGGGCTCTTCTTCATGGCGTTGCGGACACCCTGCGAGCTCCACTCGCGCTGCGTCCGGGCCCGGGACACGAGATCAGCCTTGGTGTTGGCGAATTCCTCGTAGCGTTCCCGGGCGTGCCGCTTTGCCACCGCCCGCTCTTCGAGGAAGGAATCGTAGCCGCCGTCGTAGACCGCCACGCTGCTCTGGGCCAGGTCCAGCTCCAGCACCTTGGTGATGCAGCGCGCCAGGAACTCACGGTCGTGCGAAACGAGCACCGCGCCGCCGCGAAGGCCCTGGACGAACGATTCAAGCCGGGCGAGTCCGTCGAGGTCCAGGTCATTGGTGGGTTCGTCGAGGAGCACGACGTCGAAGCGGCTCAGCAGGAGCGCGGCGAGGGCAACGCGGGCGGCCTGCCCTCCGGAAAGGCCGGTCATGAGCGCGTCCGGACCCGATTCGAGGCCAAGCTCCGCCAACACCGCGGGAATCCGGTCCTCCAGGTCCGCGGCACCCGATGCCATCCAGCGGTCAAAAGCCAAGGAGTATGCGTCGTCGGCGTCCGGGGTCCCGGCCGCGAGCCCCTCGGCGCCGGCTTCCATCTCGGCCGTTGCTTGGGCGCAACCAGTGCGGCGGGCAATGTAGGCCGCGACGGTTTCGCCGGGGGTGCGTTCGTGTTCCTGGGGCAGCCAGCCGACAAAGGCGTCGCTGGGAGCGAGGCTGACCGTGCCCTCCTGGGGGCGGTCGGCTCCCGCAAGGATCCGCAGCAGGGTGGATTTCCCGGCGCCGTTGGCGCCGACGACACCCACGACGTCTCCTGGCGCGACTGTGAGGGAGAGCTTCGAGAACAAGGTGCGGTGACCGTGGCCGCCGGAGAGCTCTTTGGCGACAAGCGTTGCAGTCATTGGTCTATCCTCTCACTGCTCCGCTCCTGAGCGGAAAGACCGGCCACCTGGGGCAACCGTTTGAAAACCCTGCCGTGCGAAAAAGACCGGGGCATGGAAGAACCCGCCGGTCCGTACTTGGGGGGTGTGCGGACCAGCGGGTTCGAGAATCAAGCATAATTCAATGTGCGCTCATCGTAAAATCGACCTCACGCGAGCTGGCAGGAGCCGCCTGCCGGATGCCGCACGCCGGTCCTCGCCTATCAGAAAGTGGTTAATGTCCCTCCCTTCCAAGGCGTTCCAGCGCTGGCTGCACGGTATCGCCCCGGACACCAGCACGGCTGATGTGTGCCGCTTTTCGGGAGTGAAACGCACGACGTTGGCCCAGCAATTGGTCCGCGGCAAGGTGGCCGAGAGTTCGCTCGTGAGCATCAGCCGGGCCTTCGACATGAATCCCTTCGACGCGTTGGCGCAATTCGAGGCCTACGCGGCGCTTCGCGGGACCCCGGTTCCCCCTACTGACGCGGAACTCGTCAGCCAGGTCTCCACCATGGACCTGCTGCGGGCAGTCGTGGAGCGCTCCGGCCCCCGGGACGGCGTCGCGTCTTTGGTCTTGGCAGAGACTCCGCACGCGAGTTCGGTCAGGAACTGGGTGGACGCGATCGACGACGGCGAACTGCGCCACCGCGTGAGCGAGGCCAGCGGGATTGCGCCGCAGAACTTCTCCGCGCACCTGACGGCCAACAGGCTGCCCCCTGAACTGGCCTTGGCAACGTCGCGAGCCGCCGGCGTCGGACCGGCCGGAGGGCTCGTGGCCAGCGGCCTCGTCACCGAGGCCGAGGCAGGATGGCCCCCCGGGGCGCGGCGCGCCGCCCTGGACAGGATGACCGAGGGTGAACTGGCACTGTTGGCCGGAGAACGCCTGCAGGCGCTGGGCAAGGCCCTGCGCCGCCATGAACACGAGCTCGACCACAACAACAGAATCTGGGAAAACTTGGGATGATCACCGTATTGGCGTGGGCCACGCTCCTCGTTTGCGTCACCTTGACGGCCATTCGCATTCCGAGCGCCGTGCGGGGTGAAAACCGGATGATGTTCGTCCTGTTCGCCCTGATTTCCCTCGACATCCTCCTCAGCATCGAGGGTCCGTACATGCTGTTTGACGGATGGCTGGGCAACTTCAACCTCTGCAACCTGCTGCTCCGGTTCCTGCTCTACGGAACGTTCCTGCTGATGGGCATCAAGGTTGCCCGGGCGTTTGGCTCACCCGGCGGTGAACGTGCCATCCGCGGGCCGATCGGTTTGGCCGTCTTGGGTGGTACCGCGGTCCTGACCGCCGCCTTCTTCTTCTCGACGGACACCTCGGGCTCCAGCGTGGGCCTGGACGCGCTGACGTGGGGGCCGTCACTCGAGGTCTACGCGGCTTTGGGACGGTTTTACCCGGGCTACGTCGCCGTATGCCTTCTCCCGGGCATGTGGCGGTCCGTTCGAAACCCGGGTCCCGTCCTGCTCCGCGCCGCGTCCGCGACCCTGCTCCTGGGCCTCGGATTGCTCATCGTTTCCCAAGTGTTTCCGCTCATCCCGCTTTCGAACACGTGGCTGCGCCCGCTCATCAATTACTCGGCCGCTTTGGCGGCTGCGCTTGGCTTGGGAGGTATCTGGTTGTCCAAGACCGTTGCCAGTCGGACTCGCCGCGCGGTAACGTAAAAAACATACCGCGTAACCTCTTTCATAAATCCATTATATCGTGGCATAATTATGAATGTGTGAAGGCGACGCAGCCTGACCTTTGAATCAATGAACGGGTTTCCAAGGTTCGTGGCGCGTGCGGAAGCACTTTTGGGGGGATGAGTGGTGGCGGGCTGTTGGGGACCGCCCCCACTCAGCCTATTTAAGCGTCCTTGTGTGTAGGCCCGGGGCAAGCTGGTACGGTCCCGTGACTAAGATGGCTTTCATGAAGAGCTTGTCCAATCGCCGCATAGCCCTGTCCGCAACCCTTGCCGCCGTCGCGCTGGCACTGTCCGCTTGCGGCGGCGGCTCCTCGCCGTCGTCGACGTCGGGTGGAGACACCTCGCTCTCCGACGTCAAGTCCAAAGGCGAGATCGTCATCGCCACCGAAGGCACGTACCGGCCGTTCAGCTTCCACGACAACGGAGCCGGCCCCCTCACGGGCTTCGACGTCGAAATCGCCCAGGCCGTGGCCGGCAAGCTCGGCGTCAAGGCAACCTTCCAGGAAACCCAGTTCGATGGCATCTTCGCGGGCCTTGATGCCAAGCGCTTCGACGCTATTGCCAACCAGATCTCCATCAACCCTGAGCGCACGGCCAAGTATGACTTCTCGGTGCCGTACACGATCTCCAACGGCGTCGTGGTGACCAAGTCCGACAACAACTCCATCAACAGCTTCGCCGACCTCAAAGGCAAGACCACCGCCCAGTCGCTGACCAGCAACTTCTACAAGATGGCAGTCGACGCCGGCGCCAACGTCCAGTCCGTCGAAGGTTGGGCGCAAGCCGCCACCTTGGTCCGCCAGGGCCGCGTCGACGCAACGGTCAACGACAAGCTGACCTATCTCGATTACGCCAAGAGCACCCCGGACTCCGGCTTGAAGATCGCGGCGGAGACCACCGACAAGACGCAAAGCGCCATGGTCTTCCGCAAGGGATCCACCGAACTCAAGGCCGCAGTGGACAAAGCCCTCGCGGACCTTCGCACAGACGGAACCCTGGCAAAGATCTCCCAGAAGTACTTCGGCGCAGACGTTACCAAGTAGCCGGCGGCCAAACAGATGACCTTCAACTGGGACCTCGTCTGGAGTTCCTTCGGGCCGATCGTCGGCGGCGCCGTCACGGGTACCATCCCCCTGACACTGGCCTCGTTCGCCCTGGGCCTGGCCTTGGCCCTGCTCGTTGCGCTCTTGCGGCTGAGCCCCAACAAGCTGCTCTCCGGCGTCGCGCGCTTCTACGTTTCCGTGATCCGCGGGACGCCTTTGTTGGTGCAATTGTTCGTGATCTTCTACGGCCTCCCGAGCATTGGCGTGAAGCTGGAGCCGTGGCCTAGTGCCATCATCGCGTTTTCGCTCAATGTGGGCGGTTACGCGGCCGAGGTCATCCGCGCCGCGATCCTGTCCGTGCCCAAGGGCCAATGGGAGGCCGGGCACACCATCGGAATGTCGCGGCCGCAAACGCTTGTGCGGATCATCCTGCCGCAAGCGGCCAGGGTTTCGGTGCCTCCGCTGTCCAACACCTTCATTTCCCTCGTGAAGGACACCTCGCTGGCTTCACTCATCCTGGTCACCGAGCTTTTCCGCAACGCCCAGCAAATTGCCGCGTTCAGCCAGGAATTCATGATCCTGTATCTCGAATCGGCCTTGGTCTATTGGGTCATTTGCCTCGTCCTCTCCACGGGCCAGTCCGCCCTGGAGCGTAGATTGGACCGTTATGTCGCCCACTGAGCCCAGCAACGCCTCCCAGGGGAACTCCGGGCTGGTCTTGTCCGCGCGGGACCTCGCCAAAGCCTTCGGCAGCAACGAGGTGCTGCGGGGCATCGACATCGAAGTCCGCCGCGGACAGGTGGTTGCCTTGATCGGGCCTTCCGGTTCGGGAAAGACGACTGTCCTGCGCTCGCTCAACGGCCTCGAAGTGCCCGACGCCGGTACAGTCACCTTCGGGGACGCCGACGCTGGTACGGTACGGGGGTCGGGCGCGGGACTGACGCTCGATTTCGCGGGAACCGTGGGCAAGCGGGAGATCGCCGCCCTCCGGGACCGCAGCGCCATGGTGTTCCAGCACTACAACCTGTTCCCGCACATGACGGTCCTCAAGAACATCATCGAGGGACCGCTGCAGGTCCAGAAGCGCCCCCGCGCGGAAGTTGTTGCCGAAGCCGAGCGGCTCCTGGCCCGGGTGGGCCTCGCTGACAAGCGCGACGCTTACCCCTTCGAACTGTCAGGCGGCCAGCAGCAACGCGTGGGAATCGTGCGGGCCTTGGCCCTCAAGCCCCAATTGCTGCTCTTCGACGAGCCCACCTCGGCCCTGGACCCGGAACTCGTGGGTGAGGTGCTGGGTGTCATCAAGGAACTGGCCGACGAAGGCTGGACCATGGTGATCGTGACGCACGAGCTCGCCTTTGCCCGCCAGGTTGCCGATGAAGTCATCTTCATGGACGGCGGCGTGGTGGTGGAACGCGGTCCTGCTGCGGAGGTCCTCCGGGAACCGCGCGAGGAACGCACCAAGCAATTCGTCAAGCGTCTCCAGCACGACGTCTGACCCAACTAGCTCGCATTTGTTGTCGTTTTGGGCCTCCAGAACGACATTAACTGCGAGTTAGTTGGGCCAGGGCCACCCGCTCATTGGTGCAGACGGTAGACGGTGCTCCCTCCGACTGTCGTAGCCGGGAACGTTGCTTCGACCCACTGCGTGATGGCCGAGGATGTGCCGTTCCCGGCTGCCCGTCCGAGGCCACGTGCCTCGGTTCCACTATCGCTGCGGGCCGCCGGGCCCTGTCCGGGATTTTCAGGATCCGAGGCACCTGCCTTGCCGGGCGCGCCTTGGCCGCCCGGACCGCCAAAGGGACTGCCCGGAACGAAGTAGGAAATTTGTCCTGCGGCAACCATTTGCCTGAACTGGTCCAGGGCCGGAAATGGATCGGAACCGCTGAAACCGCCAATGGCCATCACCGAAGTATCGGAACCGAGCTCAATCGCTGCGGCACTGTTCGCGCCAACGGTGGCAGCAGACCACTTCGTCTTCGTCGCCTGCAGAAGGGTGTTCAGCGCGGAATTCCCGAGGGGTTCGGTGAATCCTCCTGCCGCGGCCTGGGGGTTGGCGGCATCGGAACCACGGAAGCGGTCGAATGCCCCGTTACGGGAGGCGGAACCGGCCGGGCTGGTGAGCCCTGCGAGCCCCATCGCTTGGTTGTTCGCTCCTGAGCCCGGTCCCGCGGAAGGCGAGCCTCCGGTATGGCCGGTGGCCGCAGTGGCTACAGTCCATGCGCCCGCGCCGAGGCCTGTTGACAAGAGCGCCAGGATCGCCGCCGCTGCACTGGCTTTCCCAAGCCGGATCGGACCAGCGGCGATCAAGGCTGCGCTCAGGATGCCTGCAGCGAGAACTGTCCATCGGAGCCACGGGAGCCACCCCGGGTCGCTGGAAAGCAGCACGAAGGACCATATCGACGTCAGCAGGACAGCCGACACCAGCACGGCCCGGGACGCAGGCTGGGACCGGTGTTTCCAGAGTTGGACCCCGACGATGCCGAGCAACGCGGCGACGGCAGGGGCAAGTTCGACCGTGTAGTAGGCGTGGATGGTGCCACTCATGAAGGAAAAGACAGCGGCGGTGATGACCAGCCATGTGCCCCACAAGACCAAGGAGGCCCGGATCGCATCGGTCCTCGCGGCCCGGCGCGTGAACCACAGTCCGGCTACCAGGAGGAGGAACGCGGCGGGCAGGAACCACGCCACTTCAGCGCTGAACTCGCCGCCGAACAAGCGGAGGACACCGGGAGGGCCGCCGAACGAGAATCCAGCCCCACCTCCGCCGCCGCCCGGCACAGCACCGGCGCCACCGGAATAGCGGGCAAAGTCCGGTGCCGCGCCTCCCCCGGGGGTCGCGCTGCCTCGGCCTAGGATCCGGCTCAGCCCGTTATAGCCGAAGACGAGTTCCCACAGGGAATTTCCTTGCGACCCCGCCATGTATGGCCGTACGGATACCGGAGTGAGTTGGAAAACAAGCGCGTACGCGCCGGAGACGAGCGTGATGCCTCCCGCGGCGCCGAGCAAGTGCAGAAGCCTCTTCTTGAGCGGAACCGGTGCGGCCAACAGGTAGGCAAGTCCGAGCGCCGGGACGGTCATCAGCCCTTCAAGCATCTTGCTCAGGAAGGCCATGCCCACAAACGTTCCTGCCCAGAAAAGCAACGCGGGGCTGGCCTTCTGGGTGGCGTTCACAGTCATCCAGGCCGCAACCATGAGGCAGAAGACCATCATGGCATCGGGGTTGTTGAAACGGAACATGAGTGCGGCCACTGGAGTCGCGGCGAGGGCAGCTCCTGCGACAAGGCCTGCGGCCGGTCCCGCCGCCCGTTTGACGGCCAAGTAGAGCATCCCGACGGAAGCGATCCCCATCGCTGCCTGGGGCAGCAGCATGGTGAAGGAATTGAACCCGAAGACGCGGCCCAGCAGGGCGGGTATCCAGAAAGCTGCCGGCGGCTTATCGACCGTAATGGCGTTCGATGGGTCCAGGGATGCGAACAGCAACGCCGTCCAGTTCTTTGTCCCAGACTGGATGGCCGCAGCGTAGAAGGAATTGGCGTATCCGGAATTCGTCAGATTCCACACGTAGACCAGCGCGGCAACCAGGAGCAGTGCCGCGGCCGAGGGCCTGACCCACCGCGGTTGATTTTCGCCGTACGCCAGGCGCTCCCATCGATTGGCAAAAGCGGCCTCTCGGGGAGCGGCGGCGTTCTGGTCCCGGGTGGGGGTGGTGACAGTCATGGATTTGGAGCTCATTGTGTCTTTCACTTGAAATGGAGCGTTTGTGGGCTTCCGCACGCCTAGGGCTGGCGCGGTTGCTTGAAGACCCAGACCCTGAACAGGATGAACTTCAGCAGGGTCGCCAGGAGGTTGGCGCCGACGACGCCCGCTACTTCGACCGCCCTGGGGGGCTCACCGCCGGAGGCCAGCCAGAACAGGACCCCGGAAGTCAGCGCCAGGCCAAGGGCGAAGACCACAAGGCCCTGGAACTGGTGCCGTACAGCTCCCGTCGCTCCGGACACCCCGAAGGTCAGCCGCCTGTTGGCCGCGGTGTTGGCAACCGCCGTGATGAGCATTGCCACGAAATTCGCGGTCTGCGCATCGGCGAACGTACGCATGAAGACGAACAGGGCGAGATAGGCCAACGTCGAGGCGACACCCACGACGCCGAAACGGAGCATTTGCCCCAGGAGCGCGCCGTTGCCTTTGTCCGGGGCCTTGCGGCCAAGGGCGGTGCGCAGCTCGGCGACCGGTATCCGCCCTGTCATCATGTCCCGCCCGATCCGCGCGATCCCTTTCAAGTCATCGATCGAGGTCCGCACGATGTCAACCGACGAGTGCGGGTCATCCGTCCAGTCGACCGGCACCTCGGCCACCCTGAGACCGGCCCGATCGGCGATGACCAGCAATTCGGTGTCGAAAAACCAGGAATCGTCGACGGTGCACGGCAGGAGGGCGCGCGCGATATCGGAACGGATGGCTTTGAAGCCGCATTGGGCGTCCGAGAAGCGTGCGCCCAATGAGCCGCGGAGGATGAGGTTGTAGCTTCGGGAGATGAACTCCCGTTTGGCTCCTCGAACGACACGCGAGTTTCGGTTCAAGCGGGTTCCGACCGCCAAATCCGAGTGCCCCGACAAGAGCGGCGCAATGAGTGGACCGAGGGCGGCAAGATCCGTGGACAAATCGACATCCATGTAGGCGACCACTGCCGCCTCGGACGCGAGCCATACGGTCCGAAGCGCCCGCCCGCGCCCCTTCCGGTCCAGGTGCTCGACGCGCACTTCACTGAACTCGGTACTGAGGCGGCGTGCGATCTCCAGGGTCGAGTCTGTGCTGGCATTGTCCGCGATGGTGATCGTGAACAGGTGCGGGAAGCTGTCCTTGAGATAGGAATGCAGGCGACGGACCGCCGGTTCGAGGGCAGCTTCTTCGTTGTAGACCGGTATCGCGACGTCAAGAATCACCCTGCCGTCGGACGTGCTGATCGGAGCCCGTTCGGGCCGGATGGCAGGGATGCGGCGGGCGGTGGACTCCGTCGCTTGCTCTTGTCCCCCGGGCTGCTGCCGTTCCGTTTGTTCGGCAGGCAGCCGTCCGGAGTCGGTCGTCATCGCATTGGACATTGTCCCAAGGTACGCAACGAAGGTTGGGGCTTCCCTGAAGGAGCCTGTGCGTCCGCCGTAAACCGGCCCGGCCCACCGGCCGCGCCGTCGCCACTAACTGAACCGCAAGGTCACCAACTGGAACGGGCGCAGTGCAAGTTCGGCGGCACCCACGCCAGGCTTCACCCCTGGAGCCTCAACCGGGCGCTCCAAGAGGTCAACGGATTGCACCTTGGCGGATTCGAAGTTGGCCGTGATGAGGCCAGTGGAACGCTCCCCCAGTGATTCGTAAAGCCGTACGATCACGTCTCCGGAGCCGTCCTCGGCAAGCTTGACGGCCTCGATGACCAGCGCTTGGTTGAACACCGTGAAGAGCGGTTCCACAGGGTTCGCGCCTGTCAGCAGCCTTGGCTTGAGGTTGGTCCGGTACCCCTCTTCCACGGCGTCGCCGATGCTGGCGCCGGGCCGGATGCTCAGATCCAGGACGTGCACACCGAGGTCGGACTGGGGGTCCGGGAACTTGGGCGCCCGCAGCAGTGATACGCGGACATTGGTGGTGGTTCCGCCGTCGTCGCGGATGGTCCGGGTGACGTCGTGCCCGTAGCTCGATGCGTTGGAAAGCGCGACACCGTAACCCGGCTCCGCCACGTGGATCCAGCGGTGGGCGCAGAATTCGAACTTGGCAGCCTCCCAGGACGTGTTGGTGTGCGTGGCCCGGAATACGTGCCCGAACTGGGTCTCCGAGGCTGAACGGTCAGCGCGGACATCCAGCGGGAAACCGATCTTCAGCAGTTTCTCGTGTTCCTGCCAGTCCACCGTGGTGGAAATACCGAGGGATTCCGCGCCGGCCTCAAGTGAAATGCGCTGCGTGATCGTGGAGGAGCCCACCGTCCGCTCCACGACGACGACGGCGTCCCAGCCTGCGCTTTCCAGCGTCACCGATCGCGCGTCGACTACCGAGACGACGTTCCGGCGGTAGAACTCGTCAATGTCCCAGGCATCCCATTCGTTGGGAGTGTCCCGATGGAGCTCAAGGTGGTTTCCGAACATCCCGGGCGCAATGGCTTCCCGGCCCGTTGCGTAATCCGACAGGGAGGTCAGCAATCCGTTAGCGTCCAGCACCGCGCGGATGATTCCGTTGTCCAAAACATACCCGCCGGCGCGTTCCGTGACATTGACTGGATGATCCGAGTGGACGGGCTCGGCAGCGGCGAGCGAGGGTACGCCGCTGCGTTCGTGCGGCGCTGCATTGAGCAGGAACATGGTGTCTCCCTCGCCCAGCAGGGCGGACGCAGCACCCGCAATGATGCCTTCGAGTTCCCGGGCGATTGCGGCGTAGTTCCGCTCCGCATCCTGGTGGACCCACGCGATGGAACTGCCCGGCAGGATGTCGTGGAACTGCTGGAGCAGCACCAGCCGCCACAACCGCTTGAGGTCCGCCGCGGGATAGGTGAACGAACCTGCAGTCCGTACTGCCGCCGTCGAGCACCAAAGCTCGGCCTCGCGCAGCAGGTGTTCCGAGCGGCGATTGCCCTGTTTCGTATTGGCCTGGCTCGTGTAGGTGCCCCTGTGCAGCTCGAGGTACATCTCGCCTACCCAGACCGGGAGGTTGCGGTACTCAGCCTCGGCCTGCTTGAAGAACTCCTCGGCGGTTCCCATGCGCACCTTTGGCGAGCCTTCCAGATCCGCTGTCCGGTGGGCTGCGGCAACCATTTCGCGTGTGGGTCCGCCGCCGCCGTCGCCGTAACCGAACGGGACCAGCGAGATGGTGCCGCGGCCGTGCTCACGGTAGTTGCGCTGGGCGTGTGCGAGTTCGCGGCCGTGGAGCTCGGAGTTGTAGGTGTCCACGGGCGGGAAGTGGGTGAATAGCCGCGTGCCGTCGATGCCCTCCCAATTGAAGGTGTGGTGCGGCATTTTGTTGACCTGGTTCCAGGAGATCTTCTGGGTCAGGAACCACCGGGACCCAGCGGCTTTGACGATCTGCGGGAGGGCACCGGAATATCCGAAGGAGTCAGGCAGCCACGCTTCCTGGCAGTCGATGCCGAACTCCTCCAGGAAGAAGCTTTTGCCCTCCACGAATTGGCGCGCCATCGCCTCGCCGCCGGGCATGTTGGTGTCCGATTCCACCCACATGCCGCCGACCGGCACGAATTGCCCGGCCTTGACCTTTTCCCGGATCCGGATGAACAGCTCCGGGTAGAACTCTTTCATCCATGCCAATTGCTGCGCAGAGGAGCAGGAGAAGACGAAATCGGGGTTCTCATCCATGAGCGCGACGACGTTGGAGAATGTGCGGGCGCATTTGCGGATGGTTTCACGGACCGGCCACAGCCAGGCCGAGTCAATGTGGGCGTGGCCAGTGGCCAGAAGTTCGTGGGCCGAGGCGTAGGCGGGCCGGCTCAAGACCTCGGCGAGGGCTTCCCTGCCGGCGGCTGCCGTCCCGGCAACATCGTCCGGGTCCATGACGTCGAGCATGCGCTCGAAGGCGCGGAGGATCTCATGCCGCCTGGGCAGTTCGAAGGGCAACTCGTGCATCAGCCCGCTGAGGGTCCAGATGTCCTGGTGGAGTTCCCACACCACCTCGTTGAGTTCGGCTATGGCTATGCGTCCGAGCCGGTAGCGGGGTTCGTCTCCGGAAGTGGTTTTGTCCCCCAAGGGAGTTGCTGCGAAGCTCCACCCCTGGCTGAGGTCCGGGTTGGCGGCGGCTTCCACGTAGAAGTCCACCGAGAGGCCGCCACCGAGCAGCTTCAGCGGGACGTGCTGGTTGCGCGGGGAGATGGCCTTGATGATGGTGCCGTCCGGCCGCCAGGCGATGCCTTCGCACTGGAATCCAGGAGCGTCGATGCTGAACCCGAGATCGACGACGATCTCCACCGCGGTGCCATCCGCGACTCCCCAGCCCTCCGGGACCTCGCCCCGAAGCCGCAACCATTTGGTGCTCCAGGCCTTGCCCCACGCAGCACCGTGTTCCTGGGGTTCAAAGACCTGGCGGACTGCTTCCGACACCGTCACCGGCTCTCCCGGGGCATCCCAGCTGCTCATTTCAAGAGGCAGTGCCCTGCCATAGATGGCGGGCGCTATCCGCTCCCGGACAAAACGTTCGAGCCGCTTCTCGGTGATCCGGCGGTCGTCGTGCAATTGAGGTCCCCTTTGCAGTGGGCTCGGTTGATTGCTTCCTTACCGTTATGAGCAGCCTGAATCGGCAGGGTCATTGTTCGGAAGAAACAGATTCCATTCGATGGATAAAATCTACGTTGTTCCGGAACAATAGCCAAGTGATTGGCGGTCAACCCCGCACATCCGAAGATGCGGCCGGAACACCCACCCGGTCACTGCCTGCATAGACGTTCAGGCTGGTCCCCCGGCTGAATCCCACCAGGGTCAGGCCGGTCTCCTGCGCGAGCTCCACCGCGAGGCTGGAGGGTGCGCTGACGGCGGCCAGAACCGGAATCCCTGCGAGCGCCGCCTTCTGGACCAGTTCGAAGGATGCCCGCCCGGAGACTTGCAGGACGGTGCCGCTCAAGGGCAACAGTCCTTCGCGGAGTGCCCAGCCCACCACCTTGTCCACCGCATTGTGCCTGCCCACGTCTTCCCGCAGGCACAGCAGCTCGGCGGCACCATCGTCGTGGATCCGGAAGAGTCCGGCGGCATGCACTCCCCCGGTCTTGTCGAAGACCGCTTGTGCTTCGCGGAGACGGTCAGGCAGCGACGCCAGAACCTCGACCGGAATGCTCAGGGAGTCGCCAGCGGGGCTGAAGTGTGAGGATTTGCGCACTGCCTCGATGGAGTCGGTGCCGCAGATCCCGCACGAGCTGGAGGTGTAGACGTTGCGGCCGGTCTCCGGAAGGACGACGTCGGGACGCAACTGCGCTTCGACGACGTTGAAGGTCTGCACGCCGTTCTCGTCCTCGCCGGCGCAGAAACGCAGGGAAATGAGCTGGGCCGGGTCCCAGATGACGCCCTCGGAGACCAGGAAGCCCGCCACGAGGTCAAAGTCGTCGCCAGGGGTCCGCATGGTCACCGAGAAGGACAGGTGCCCCAGGCGCACCTCGAGCGGTTCCTCGACAGCCAGGAAGTCCTCGCGGTACCGGACCGGGTGCTCCAGCGCCTGGGCGGAGCCATCCAGGACATATTTGTGCACCTTGCGGCGCTGGGTCACCCGTCCCATCTCAGATACCCACCGTCCCGGCATCCCGGTTTCCGGCGGCATCCCCATGCTTGACGAAACGCACTGTCATGGCCTTGTAGCCCGGCGTGTTGGATTCACGGGCGACGAGCTCCCGGTGGACCAGGGCGTTGGCCTCGGGGAAGTATGCCGCCGCGCAACCCTTGGCAGTGGGGTAGGCAACCAGCCGGAATTTGTCCGCCCGGCGTTCCGTTCCGCCGAAAGTGGAGATGACGTCCACCATGTCCCTGTCCACGAAGCCGAGCCCGCTGAGATCCTCCTCGTGGACAAGGATGACCCGGCGGCCTTCGGAAATTCCCCGGTAGCGGTCGTCGAGCCCGTAGAACGTGGTGTTGTACTGGTCGTGGCTGCGGACTGTCTGCAGGATCAGGTGGCCGGCCGGGGCTTCCAGGTACTCCAGCGGACTCACGGTGAAGCGTGCCTTGCCGATGTCCGTGGCGAACGTGCGGGTGTCGCGTGGCGGATTGGGCAGCACGAAACCGTTCTTGGTCCGCACCCTTGCGTTGAAGTCCTCGAAGCCGGGGATCACCCTGGAGATGTGGTCCCGGATGACGTCGTAGTCCTCGGCCATGGCACGCCAATCCACAGGGTGGCCATCCCCGAGCACTGCCTGGGCCATGCGTGCGACGATGACGGGTTCGCTGAGCAGGTGCTCCGAGACCGGGGTCAACCGGCCCTGGGTGGAATGGATGACGGACATGGAGTCTTCCACGGAGAGGATCTGCCGCCCGCCCGGGTGTTTGTCGTCCGTGTCCGTTCGGCCCAGGGTAGGCAGGATCAGGGAGGTCTTGCCGTGCACCACGTGGGCACGGTTGGGTTTGGTGGAGATGTGCACCGTCAGCCCGGCCCTCTTGAGCCCTTCTTCCAGCGCGACGGTGTCCGAGCCCGCGGCGGCGAAGTTGCCGCCCATGGAAACGAACACGTCCACATCACCCTTCTCCAGGGCGTGTTGGGTTTCCACGGAGTCGTATCCGTGCGCCCGCGGCATGGTGAATCCAAACTCTTTGTCCAAGGCTGCCAGGAAGCGCTCGGAAGGCTTCTCCCAGATGCCCATGGTGCGGTCGCCCTGCACGTTGGAGTGGCCGCGGACGGGGCAGGCCCCGGCACCCCGCTTGCCGAAGTTTCCCTGCAGGAGCAGCAGGTTGATGATTTCCCGCAAGGTGTCCACCGAGTGGGGCTGCTGGGTCAGGCCCAGCGCCCAGCAAATGATGGTGCCCTTCGAGGCGGCCAGCATGCCGGCCACCTTGGTGATTTCGATGCGGCTCAGGCCCGTGGCGCGTTCGGTCTCGACCCAGTCCAGCGCAGCCCGGGCTTCGGCGTAGGCCTCGAAGCCGTCGGTCTGGGCCTCGACGAAGGCGCGGTCCACCACTGTTCCCGGCTGCCGCTTCTCCTCCTCGAGCAGGAGATGGCCCAGCGCCTGGAACAAGGCAAGGTCGCCACCGACCTTGATCTGCAGGAATTCATCGGCGATGTCCGTGCCACCGCCCAACACCCCGTTGAGCGACTGGGGATCCTTGAAGTTGAGGAGCCCGGCTTCCGGCAATGGATTGACGGCGACAACCTTGCCGCCGTTGTTCTTGCAATCACGCAAGGCGGAGAGCATGCGCGGATGGTTGGTGCCCGGGTTCTGGCCCACAACGAGCACCAGTTGGGCTTCGTGGATGTCTTCCAGGGAGACCGTGCCCTTGCCGATGCCGATGGTCGGGTTGAGGGCGCTCCCGGAAGACTCGTGGCACATGTTCGAGCAGTCGGGCAGGTTGTTGGTGCCCAGGCTGCGTGCGAACAGCTGGTACATGAACGCGGTCTCGTTGGCCGTCCGCCCCGAGGTGTAAAAAACGCAGCGCTCCGGCGTCGTGGCATTCACGTGCTCGCCGATCAGGGCGAAAGCATCCGTCCAGCTGATCGGCGAATAGTGTGTGTCGCCGGGGCGGATCACCACTGGCTCGGCAATGCGGCCTTGGCTGCCGAGCCAGTATTCGGTCTTGTCCTCAAGCTCGGCCAGGGAGTGCCGGGCCCAGAATTCCGCGCCGACCACGCGCGTGGTGCTCTCCTCGGCGATTGCCTTTGCCCCGTTTTCACAGAACTCGGCGGGGCTGCGTTTGCCGGTGATGGACTCGGGCCAAGCGCAGCCGGGACAATCGAAACCGTCCCGTTGGTTGACGCGGAGCATTGACTTGACGGTCCGGCTGACGCCCGCTTGGGCCCAACCGCGTTCCAATGCAACGGTGACTGCCTTGACGCCCGCGGCGGAGCGCTTGGGTGGGTGGATCTGGAGGTCATCTTCGTTGATGTCCTGCTCGGGAGCATGCCTGTTCATGTCCCCATCATTGCAAGGCATGACTCTCTAATCCACCCGCGTCCATTCGGCGTCGGAATCTCTCAGCCCGTCAGGGCGCTCCAGTCGACCGGCCCGGACGGCACCTTGCGGGCAGACCGGGAGGGAGACTTCTTGGCCTTGTCCGCCGTGGGCTTTGGCCGGGGAAGGGGCGGCCCCCACGGCAACGGAAAAGCGGGCACCGCCTCTCCCAGTTGCACGCCGTGCGGTGGCACCACCATGACTCCGTCGGCGCTGGCGAGGCCGCGCATCATCCCGGGGCCCGCATGCTGGGCCGGCGAGGCCAAGCCGTACACGAACCTGAAGGGAAGCAAGCGCGTGCGCCCCGGGTCGGCGTCGAGCATGGCACCGCAAGGAACCTCGCCGACCTCCGGCAGCGCCCTGTGCCCCAGCCCCGCGAGGAGCGGTGCACCGATCGTGAAGAGGACCATCATGGCCGCGAGCGGATTCCCGGGGAGACCCAGCACAAAGCGACCGTCCGGCAGTTCGGCCAGCACGCCGGGATGTCCCGGACGCATCGCAATTCCATCAATCAGCAAACGGCCGCCGAGCTCCGCAATGGCCCGCCGGAAGTGGTCCGTCCCCGAACGGCCAGTCCCACCGGTGGTGATGACGACGTCGGCGGGAGGCGCGTCGGGCGACAGCTCGCCTTCTTCAAGGCCCGCGAGCCACTCTTCATAGGAGTCGCCCACCTTGATTTGCTCGCCGCGGATCCCGCCAAGGAGCTCGACGACGGCGCCAAGCTGGGGACCGAAGGTATCCCTCACCCGGCCGGGGACCGGGACACCCGCGGTCACCACTTCGGAGCCGGTCAGGAGCATTTTCACGAGGGGCTTGCCGAGGACGTCCAGCTCGTCGCGCCCGGCCAGTGCGGCCAGGGCGAGGTGGGCAGGGTTCAAGACAACGCCCGATGTGATCAGCAGCTCGCCCGCCGCGGCTTCTTCTCCGGCGTTTCGGATGTGTTGGCCGTTGCGCGGTTCGCCCGGTTTCGCTTTTCCGCCGAGCGCGAGCAGCGGCAGGCCGTCTTCATCGGTGGTCAGGACCCCGCTCTCGCTGCGGAGCACTGCCTTGGCCCCCGGCGGGATCAAGCCACCGGTGACGATCGGGCTCGCTTGGTGCGGGGCCAGCCGATGGCCGGGTTCCGCGAGGATCCAGGGGCCGCTGCCGTTGACCGCCCAACCATCCATCGCCGAGGACGCATAGTGAGGCAGGTCCTGCAGGGCGTGCACATCGGCGGCCAGGGTCCTGCCGATGGCGTCCTTCAGGGCGACGGGAGCGGCGGGAATGGGCGTGGCACTGTCGAAGGCTAGTTGCCGCGCCTCGGCCCACAAGTGGTCGGCGTGCTGGACCTGCTCAACGTCCGGGGCCGGTTCGGTCACGGCGCCGAGCGGCTCGGCGCCTTCTTCGGGGGCTTCCGTCATCCGGCGTCGGTTCCGGGGTTCGTATAGTCCTTCGCGAGCGTGCGGGCCAGGCCCATCGCGGCATCCATCGACGCGGATTCGCTAGCCTGCCCGGACCCCGCTGCGAGTCCGGCTGCGAAGCCCGCGATGAAGGTGGTCAAAGGAGCCGCCGGCCGGACCACTGAATGGGCTGCAACCCCTGCCAGGGACAGGATCTCGTTGATGTCGATCTCGACGTTTTCGAGCTCATATGCTTGCAGCAGGCTCCTGCACCATTCCTCGAGCGTTTCTTCCTGGCTCTTCACGATCCGCCTCCACAGTCCTGTACAGCTGTTGTCACGGCAGGTCGCCGTCCACTCCGAGCGCCGCGGCATCGTCCCAGGTATCCACGTCGTCGGTGGACCCTTCGGGGACGGGCACGGCCAGCAGATCAAGCCTAGCAAGCAGCCGGAAGACCGCTGCGTTGGCCAGGCCCTCCTCTTCCGATACAGCCTGCACTTCCCGTTGCAAGGCAGATACCCGGTAGATCCCGAGCAGGGGCTGCTTCCGTCCATCGGAGGATATGGACAGGGCTCCTTCCGATTCCGCATGGGCGGAAACTTCCTGGAGCAGGACAGGAACAGCGGCGGCGGCCAGGGGCATGTCGCAGGCCATGACGAGCACCCAGGCTGCATGGCCTGGGGAGGGACTCTGGCCGTGCCGCGCTTCGGAATCCTGCCCTTCGCTGTCTTGCCCCTCCAGGGCGAGGAGCCCGGCGGCGATCGCGGCTGCCGGTCCGGCGAAGGGCGGGTCCTCCCGTGCGGTCAACGTGCCGTCCGGCAATGTGCCGGGATCCGGCCCGACGACGACGACTCTCCGGGCTCCGCGCGTGGCCGCCAGGGCACGCTGAAGGAGCGTTGCGCCGTCGTACCTCAGATGGGCTTTGGGCACGCCGCCGAGGCGGGAGGACTTGCCACCCGCCAATACCACCGCATCAAAGTCCACCCGCCCAGATTACCCGGGAAGCGGCTCAATTCCGGTTCAGGCCGCCGATTCAGGGAGGAGGAAGGGATCCCATGCGGGCGCAGGTTTCTCAAGCTCCTTGATCTGCCAGATAGTCCCGGTGGGCGCCGCGGGAGTGAACCTCAGTTTCCAGCCCATCTCGGCTGGAGTGTGGTCACTCTTGGCGTTGTTGCAGCGAAGGCACGCTGCCACCAGGTTTTCCCAGGAATCCGCGCCGCCCCTGGATTTGGGGTGGACGTGGTCAATGGTGTGGGCTGCTTTCCCGCAATAGGCGCAACGGTGGCCGTCGCGGCGCAGGACGCCGCGGCGTGTAACCGCCGTGATGGTGTTGTACCTTGGCCGGATGTAGCGATTGAGCAGAATCACGGACGGACGTCCGAGAATCTCCTGTGGCCCGACGACAGGCTCGTCGCCTTCGGCCACTACGCTCGCTTTCCCGGTGAGCACAAGGACCAGCGCCCGGCGGAAGGTTACTACCGCCAGCGGTTCATATCCAGCATTCAGAACGAGTGTGCGCATGCACGTACCTCTTCACGGCCGCACCCGTCAGGGGCGCGAGGGCCGGCTGCCCTCTGCATGTACGGGCTGTGGATCGACAACCTAAGAGTAAACACCCGGAGGCCAGATCAACGAATCCTAGCGTGAGTTCCAGGACGGTGTCGGTCAAAGTTCATGTGCCGGACACGTTTGCGCATGCTGGTTAAAACGGAACATCCCCGCCGGCGGACCGACGGGGATGTTCCAGTGAAAACTATGTAGCCGGAGCTAATTAGCCACCGACGCGGATGAAGACCGGGCCGGAACCGACGTTGACGCTGTACAGGGCGGTGGTGCCACCGTTCCAGCCGCCGTGGACTGCCATGCCGTTGCCGACGTAAACGGCGATGTGGGCCATGCCCATGCCACCGTTCTGGTAGTAGACGAGGTCACCCGGCTGCGCTTCAGCAGCGCTGACCGTGCGGCCGAGGGAGAGGTAGTCTGCCGGCCAACCGTGGAAGTGGATGCCAACGGCAGCCAAGGAGTTCGAAGCCAGGGCCGTGCAGTCCTGGGCAACGCCAAGCTGTGCGTAAGCTGCGGCAGCAATTGCCGCGCCCTGGCCGCTGGCAACCTTCGTTGCGGGAGAAACAGCAGCAGTCACGGAAAGCGTCGAGACGCCGGTAGCGGCACCCGTTGCAGCCTGCGGAGCAGGAGCAGCTTCCTGGGTAGCGACCGGAGCAGCAACAACCGGAGCAGCCTCGGTGGAAACCGTCGGGCGCTCGTACTTGATGGCGACGGAGGAGTCGGCCGAAATGCTGGCTTGGGCGACGGACTGGACTTCCAGGGCGGAAGTCGAAGTGGACTCGCGGGGGACGTTGGTTTCTGCAGCGTTGGCTGCGATACCGCTAGTAAGCACCAGACCGGAAGCAGCTGCGATAACCGCTGCCTGACGGCCTACGCCACCGGCGTTGCTGCCGACAGTCTTAGCGATAACGGCAAGCGAGTTGGTCTTGGTGACCGCGGCACGGTGGCGCGCGACAGTAGAGCGTGAAGACACGTTAAGAGGCCTCTCCCTATGCCCGCGAGGTAAGCTGTCGGATTCGGATGGGAGTCATCCGGCCACACTTCTCCCTCTCGGAAGTTGTGCGACTTAACCCCAAGGCCATCCGTGAAGATGACCAAAAGTGGGTCCCCCGCCTCTGCCAGACGATGTTTTGCGAACGGAACCTCGAGCAGTGGCAGAGCTAGGCAATCCACTCGAGTGCATCAACTCTCTAAAAGTTGATGCGTCTTAGACGGTACATGAGTTTTGGCTGAATGTCACATTCAGGTCACGGAGCGTGACAAGCATGCGAGAGGCTTCCATCGGATTGGCTACAGCCAGCCCAGGGGGTCGACGACGTCGCCGTTGACCATGACTTCAAAATGGAGGTGGCAGCCGGTGGAGGCGCCGGTAGTGCCGCTCAACGCGATGACGTCGCCGCGGCTGACAGTCTGGCCCACGTGGACGTTGAACGAAGACAAATGGTTGTACGTGGTTTCCAGGCCGTTGCCGTGGTCCACCACAATGCGGTTCCCGCCGCCATACGGATGCCAGCCGGCGAAGGTCACCTTGCCCGCCGCAGCGGCATGGACCTGGGTGCCGCACTGGGCCACGAAGTCCTGGCCCCGGTGGAATTCGCCTAGGCCGCCCGTGATGGGGTTCACGCGGTAACCGAACGGCGAGGCCGTGATCAGGGTATCCAGCGGCGCCCCGAGTGTGCCCTTGGAGGACGACGTCGTGATGGTGCCGACGGACTGCGCGCTCAGGAGCTGTTTGAGCCTGCTGTCCGGATCTGCCGTGGTGGAAACCGCAGCGCGGCTGAAATCGATCGTGGCGCTTGCCGCGGCCGGGATTTCAGGCTGGGTTCCCACTGCCAGGGCCGTCTGGTTCAACTCAGGGGTGGCCGTCATGGCGCCGGCGCCCGGCATGGCGATCGTGAGGATGAGGCCGGTAGCCGCAAGGGCCACGCCGGCCTTCTGCCCCGCTCCGCTCGCTGCGGCGAACTCGGCCATCTGCCGCAAAGGTCCCTTGCGGCGGCGGAGTTCGCGATGGGGATCGCGGGGCCGCTGGTGCTCGACGGCGCTTGCGCTCCGCAGCTCAGCAGCAGGACCGGACGCGCGCCTGCGGCCCCTGGTGTTCTGCGTGGTCAAGGTTTTCCTCTCTGGCAAGCCTGCGAAGTTAGCTGTCGGATTCGGGCCAGAGAGATCGTGGACCCGGTCCGCACGAAGGACGCGAAGCGCAGGGCTACTCCGAGGAGGACCCTGCGCAATGTGTGCTTCTGCTGCGGACTTCACCCCAAGGCCGTCTTTCGACGGCCGATGGTGGTTCCCCCGCTTCTGCCAGTGAATGGACTAATCCACCTGATCCACTGGCAGAACTCGGCTTCGGATCAGGTAACGCTTTGGTATCGGCGCCAGTACCCAACTATAGGGGATTAAGCCCCCGCGGTAATAATTTCGTTATCTTTGCCGCTCGCCTTGCCGGAGAGGCTAGGCGACCGTGACAAACACGTGCGAGGCAACCTCCGGCGGCAGCTCCAGGGCGCCGTCGATATTGGGCACGCGGACTGAGATGTACTCCCCCACCCGTTCCAGGGAAACCCTGGCACCGGGACGGATTCCGCCCTCGTCCAGCTGCACCAGGAGTTCCGGTTCCACCTGGATCGGTTCGGCCAATCGGCTGACGGTGACCCGGTTTTCAGGTGAGTATTCGTTCATCGCGTCAAGGAGGTTGACCACGCCGTCCGTAAACGCGTGGGACGCGGCTCCGCCCAATGCTTCGAGTCCCGGAATGGGGTTGCCGTAGGGCGATTCCGTGGGGTGGTCCAGGAGCTCGTAGAGCCGCCGCTCCACGCGCTCGCTCATGACGTGCTC
The DNA here is from genome assembly GCF_030209795.1 of Arthrobacter sp. efr-133-R2A-63. Lineage (NCBI taxonomy): Bacteria > Bacillati > Actinomycetota > Actinomycetes > Micrococcales > Micrococcaceae > Arthrobacter > Arthrobacter sp. efr-133-R2A-63. The sequence continues at coordinate 57,952 of NZ_JARVRG010000036.1, forward strand.
CCAGCGGCACGCTTCATCGTGGACGTAGGCCCAGTCAAGCCCGATGACATCGGCGAGGAGCCGTTCCGCGAGCCGGTGCTTGCGCATGACTTCCGTGGCGCGTTTCCGGCCCGTTTCGGTCAGCTCAAGGTGCCGGTCGTTGGACACAATCACCAGGCCGTCGCGTTCCATCCGACCGATCGTCTGGGAAACAGTTGGGCCGGAGTGCCGCAAGCGTTCGGCGATGCGTGCGCGAAGAGCCACGATGTTCTCTTCTTCAAGCTCCAAAATGGTCCGAAGATACATCTCAGTGGTATCGATCAGATCCGTCATCCAGCTCAGCTCCTCGAGCGCAGTATCTTGCGTGTTTTCGCCAGCTCCAAGCTTAGCTTATTTGGAATTACTCCGGATAATTACGACGCCGGTCCAGCGCTCTTCCGCCGTCCCATCCGGAGCCGACCAAACAAATGCTTTCCACGTGGCGGACTATGACACCTCCGGTTCTGCCCCCGCCTGCGGCGTCGGGCAGAATTGGGAAGTCGAAGGAGGCAGCTTGCCACCTGCCACGACCCATCTAGGCCGCTACTTCACCATTGGAGCATCCCGTGAGCGACAACAGCATCACTATCCCCGCCGATTTGCTGCCCAAGGACGGCCGCTTCGGCGCCGGGCCCTCCAAGGTCCGCCCGGAGCAGATCGAGGCCCTGTCCGCCGCCTCGACCACGATCCTCGGCACCTCCCACCGCCAGGCACCGGTCAAGAACCTGGTGGGCTCCGTCCGCGAGGGACTGAGCCAGTTCTTCCGTGCGCCCGAGGGCTACGAGGTGATTCTCGGCGTCGGCGGCTCCACCGCGTTCTGGGATGTCGCCGGCTTCGGCCTGGTCGAGAAGAAAGCCCAGCACCTCTCCTTCGGTGAGTTCGGCTCCAAGTTCGCTGCGGCCACCAACAAGGCACCCTTCCTGGAAGCCTCGTCCATCATCACGTCCGAGCCGGGCACCCGGCCGGTTTCCGAGGCCGAAGCGGGCGTGGACGTGTACGCATGGCCGCAGAACGAAACCTCGACGGGTGTGGCCGCTCCGGTCAAGCGCGTTGAGGGCAGCGACGACGGCGCCCTGGTCCTGGTGGATGCGACGTCCGCGGCCGGCGGCCTGGATGTCGATGTTGCCGAGGCCGACGTCTACTACTTCGCTCCGCAAAAGAACTTCGCCTCCGACGGCGGCCTGTGGCTGGGCCTCTTCTCCCCCGCAGCCCTGGAGCGCGCCGCCCGCATCAAGGCAAGCGGCCGGTGGATCCCCGATTTCCTGGACCTTCAGACGGCCATCGACAACTCGAAGCTCAACCAGACCTACAACACGCCGTCCTTGTCCACCTTGGTGACCTTGGATGCCCAGGTGCAGTGGCTCAACAAGAATGGTGGCCTGGACTTCGCTTCGGGACGCACCGCGGACTCCGCAAACCGCATCTACACGTGGGCAGAGGCTTCCGAGTACGCCACCCCGTTCGTCGCGAAGGCAGAGGATCGCTCCAACGTCATCGCCACGATCGATTTCGATGATTCGATCGATGCCGCGGCCATCGCCAAGGTGCTGCGCGCCAACGGGATCGTGGACACGGAGCCGTACCGCAAGCTGGGCCGCAACCAGCTGCGCATCGCTACCTTCGTTGCCATCGAGCCGGACGACGTCTCTGCGTTGCTCGCCAGCATCGACTATGTGGTGGGCGAACTGAAGAAGTAAGCGCCGGCCGCGTTCCTGCGGTCAGGGCTTGTCGGCGTCGTCCGGGTGCGGATCCCGGGCGGCGCTGGCCTCTTTAACGGCGCTGTCCTTATTAAGAGCATCGCCCGCGCCCAAGGACTCAATGCGGAAGAACCGCAGCCCTCGGGCGGTTCGATCGAAACGGAGCCGCAGCTGGCGCGCGCGAATGATCCACACGATGCCGACGACGGCGGTGCCGGCGCCCGCGGCGGCGGCCACACCCACAGCCCATCGGGGTCCGGCGACGTTGGATACCCAGCCGACGAACGGTGCACCGATGGGCGTTCCACCCATGAAGATGGCCATGTAGAGCGCCATGACCCGGCCGCGCATGACAGGTTCAGTGGTGGATTGCACGTAGCCGTTGGCGCTGGTGATCATGGTCAGGGCAAACAAGCCGCAGGGAATCAGCGCCAAGGCAAACATGGTGTAATTCGGTGCCAGCGCCGCCAGTCCGCTCGCGAGGCCGAACCCGCCCGCCGCCGCGAAGATGAGGCGCATCCGTGGCCGGCCGCGCCGGGCGGCAAGGAGCGCCCCTGCGACGGAGCCGATCGCCATGACCGAGTTGAGGAGCCCGAAGGCGCCCGCGTCCATGCCGAATTCCGTGCCGACCATGGCCGCAATGAAGAGGACGAAGTTCAAGCCGAATGTGCCCATGATGAAAATCGCGACGAGGACAACCACAATGTCCGGTCGATTGCGGACGTAGCGAAGCCCCTCCCGGATGCGGCCTTTGCCTGCGGCTGCCCGGGGCTGGACGCGCAGGGAGGCTAGGGGAATGGCCCGGATCGCGCCAAGCATTGCGAGGAAGGTCACGGTGTTGATCATGAACACCCAGCCCGGGCCCACGGCCACTGTCAGGACGCCGGCCACGGCGGGACCGATCATGCGCGCAACGTTGAAGGATGCGCTGTTCAATGCAACGGCATTGGCAAGATAGTCGTCCTTGACCAGTTCCGAGACGAACGTCTGGCGGACCGGTGCGTCAAGTGCCGAGACGACGCCCAGCACCAGCGCGAACACATAGACATGCCACAACTGCGCCGCACCGCTCAGCACCAGCAGTCCCAAGCCAGTGCTCAGGACTGCCATCGCCGATTGCGTCATGACAAGGAGCCTGCGCCGGCTGTAGCGGTCGGCAAGCAGTCCGGCCCACGGAGCAAGGAAAAGCTGCGGGCCGAGTTGGAGGGCCAAGGTCACGCCCATGGCGCCGGCGTCGTGATTGCTCAGATGGGCGAAGACCAACCAATCCTGGGCAGTCCGCTGCATCCACGTGCCGACGTTGGAAATGAGGGCACCGATGAACCAGATGCGGTAGTTAGGGACACCCAGCGATTTGAAAGTGGACATCAGTTTCCACCTTCAAGGAATTCACTCGCCGGGTCCGCCAAAGGTTAGTCAGCCTCGATGTCGTCGACGTCGTCGTTCTCTGGTGCGTCACCGGAAGCGGCGGCCTGCGAACCGGAGGGCTCGCCGTCGTCGTCCACGTCAACGGCGACGACGGCCTCTTCCGCGAGTTCTTCGGCCGCGGTAGCCTCGTCCTCCGGACGGACGCGTTTTGCCCACGGCACCCATTCCGGCGCGAGGATGGAGTCCTCCGACGGCAACAGTCCAAGCTCGCTGACGGTGACAACCTTGGAGCGCGAGTTGCGGGTCACCACCGCGTACCACTGCCAACCGCCATAGCCTGCCAGCCGCGATTCGAACAGGTGGGTGACCACGCGTTCGCCTTCGGAGCGCGCTGCAATGTGCGGGCCGATTTCACCCGGCCGGGCTATGGTCTCCACCGCGTTGCGGGCAACATCGACGGCGGCGGCCAGGAAAGCGTCCGGCTTGCCGACGCGCCACACGGGGATGCCGGTGCGGGGTTTCGCCGTTGCCGGCTTCCGCTCAGCACCGGAACCAGGCGTTCCAGCCGTTCCAGCAGCGGCGCCAGTGCCGTTCTCTTCAGGACTGGCTTCAGCGGATTCCGATGTCATGGCAGCTTTAGGCTTCCAGCTCGTCGGCGACCTTGCGCAGGGCTGCGGCAATGGCCTTGCCCTTGGCGCCTTCAGGGTACTTGCCGGCGGACAACGTGCCGGAGAGGTTGTCCAGGACGGAAACGAGATCCTGGACTACCGGAGCAAGCTCGCGGGCGTTCATGCGCTTGGCCTTGGCGATGGATGGCAACTTGTCCAGCACGCGGAGGCCAAGGGCTTGCGCGCCCCGGCGACCATCGGCGACGCCGAACTCAACCCGGGTGCCCGCTTTGAGATCCGCTACGCCTTCGGGCAGCGCTGATTTGGGCAGAAACACTTCCTGGCCGTCCTCTGCCGCGAGGAATCCGAAGCCTTTGTCCTTGTCATACCACTTGACCTTGCCGGTGGGCACGTAATCAACCTTCTTCGTTCTGACTTGCGAGACACAGCCGGCGCGCCACCGCATCCGCAGGATGCTGCGGGAATAGGGGTAACTGCCTGGACCGTGTTGGTCTATTGCTTCAAGGTTATCCTGCCCGGCCGCGGAATCGCGCTTTGAGGCTCCAGCAGGCCGGTGCCGCCGCCATTTGTCCGCGACCGGACTGCACCCGGGCCGGAACCGGTGATGCGGCCCCGGACTGTTAGCGTTGCATGCATGATTCCCCACGACTTCCGCCGGCCGCTCACGATCGTTGCCGCCGTCGTCGCAGTCCTGTCCCTGGCGGCCGTCGCCGCCGTCATGGTGATCGCTTATGGCAACGGCGTGGCCCCGGTGTGGGTCACGTCCACCGCCCTGTACGGGCTGCCGCTCGCCTTCATTCTGATGGCCGCACTGGTGGTTGACTCCGTGTGGGCACGGCGCCGTCAATGAGCGGCCGGAAAGCCCGACGGCGGGCCCGCCTGGCGGTAACGTTGAACTGATGTCCCTTATTCGCGCGCTCAGCAAGGAACTGGAAGCGCGCAGCGACGATTCGCTGCGGGCCTTGTTTGCCGCGCGGCCGGACCTGATCTCCCCCATCGCACCGGATTTCGCCGCCCTCGCAGCGAGGGCAAGTGCCCGGGTCAGCGTGCAGCGCGCCCTGGAACGGCTGAACAAACCGGAGATGCAGGTGCTGGAGACGCTCCACCTATGCACCAACACGGACACCGGCCACAGCGCATCGGCGGCCGGATTGAAGAGGTGCATCAACGGAGCGACGCTTGCCGCGCTCGAACCGATCCTGAGCAAGCTCCAGGAGCTGGCCCTCATCCACCGGGCCGATCCGCCGGCCACGGTGCACAATCCAGGCAGGCAGCGTTTCTACTTGCCGGTGGGCAGCCTCAAGGACGTCATCGGCATCTACCCGGCGGGCTTGGGCCGCAGCTACACCGAGTTGGTCCGACTGCAGCCTGCCTTCGCGCAGCGGGTGGTGCACCTCGTTGCCGAGCTCCACCAGAGCGGCGCCCATATCCTGGCCGCCACGACGCCCATGGACGCGGCTTTGGCACTGCAACATTGGACATCGACCCCGGAGAACCTTCAGCACATCCTGTCCGAGGCACCTGTCCGGACACGTCCCCTTTTGAACAAGTTCGGCAGTTGGGCCATGGGCGCCGTTCCGCAGGCCCAGCGCAAGGCCTCCGTGCTCCATGAAGGCCGCGACGTCGGCCCCGTGGACTGGCTCCTGGCCCGTGGACTGCTTGTTCCCCTCGACGCGGGCCACGTTGAGCTTCCGCACAGCGTCGGCCTGTCCCTGCGCGGCGGCGCGATCGTGGACCACTTCACCTTGAAGCCTCCCGTGCCGGAGCTGGGCCAGACGAGTGCCGCCCTGCGCCGCAATGCCGCCATGGGTGCCATCGCCGAAGTGCTCCGGCTGGTGGGTGAACTCCTGTACGCGGTCCGCGAGCAGCCGGTGGTCACCCTGCGCAGCGGCGGTGTGGGCGTGCGCGAGCTCAAACGCCTCGCCGACAGCCTCCGCCTCGGTTTATCCGAGACCGCACTCATCCTCGAGCTCGGTGCCTTGTCCGGATTACTGCGCCTCGATGTGGACAGTTCCACGTGGGTGCAACCGCCATCGCTGGAATGGCTCACGCTCCCGCGCCAGGAACAGTGGCTGTGGCTGGTCAACGCCTGGCTTGCCAGCGAGCGCGCTCCTTCCCTCGTGGGCCAGACCCTTCCGGGGCCCGGCACCACGGCACCGCGAACGGGCTCCGCGGCAACCTCCATCAATGCCCTGTCCGCCGAGGCCCAGCGCCCTGACGCCCCGCTGGTCCGCAAACGGATCCTGGAGATCCTCGAAGAACTCACCCTCGAGGTGGAAGCACCGGACGGCAAGGCTCCTGTGCTCAACGCCGAAGCCGTCATGGAACGCGCCGAATGGGCCCAGCCTCGGATGTCGCGGCGGTTCAGTTCCCTTGTCCGCGGCATCCTGCACGAAGCCGAACTCCTGGGGCTCATGGGTTCCGGCGCCCTCACCCAGCTTGGTTCGGCGATCGCCACCGAACAGCCCGAACTGGCCCTCAGCATCCTCGGCGAACACCTCCCCGCCGCGGTGAACCATGTCCTCCTGCAAGCAGACCTGACCGCCGTCGCCCCCGGGTACCTGGCCCCCGAGCTGAGCGAAAAACTGCTTCTGATCGCCGACGCCGAAGGCCAGGGCCCGGCGACGATCTTCCGATTCTCCGGAGATTCGATCCGGCGCGCGTTGGACGCCGGCCAGGACGCCGAAACCATCCTCGGGTTCCTGCGCACCCACTCGGCCACCGATGTCCCCCAGCCGCTCCGGTACTTGATCAAGGACATCGCCTCGCGGCACGGCCGCCTGCGTGTCGCCAGCAGCCCCAGTTTCATCCAGAGCGACGACGAGGCAGCCATCGCCGAACTCGTTCACGAGCCGGGAGCCTCAAGCCTCGGACTTGTCCGGATCGCCCCCACGGTGCTGACCTCCACGGCGAGCCCGCGGGAGGTCGCGAGGGTGCTACGCGAGCTGGGACTCTCGCCCGCCGTGCAGGAGGCGGAGACCGCCGTCGTGCGCTACAGGAGGACGACGGCGCTGGCCGGCGGGGCCCGCCCCGTGTACACCGCGCCCCGCACCGCACCGCCGGACGACGACGTCGACGCCCAGCTTTCGGTACTGAGGCAACATCATTCTGTCCACGGCGACGCAACCGGCGAGGCGGCAACGCAACTCGGACTCGAAACCCTGCAGAGGGCCATCCGGCTGAAGCAAGCGGTCACCATGAACGTGGTTGACGGCTCGGGGAATTCCAATACAGAAACAGTTGTTCCCGTATCGGTGTCGGGAGGGCGCGTCAGGGTGTTCGACGCGGCCAGGGACACCGAAAGAGTCTTGTCCATCCATCGCATCATCGATGTGGAGCCCGCGGGCGATCCGCGCAAGTGAGGAAGCAATAGTGAGCGACGGTCCGCTGATCGTACAGAGCGACAAAACCATCCTGCTGGAAGTCGACCACGAGCTCGCCACCGAGGCCCGCCATGCGATTGCGGCGTTCGCCGAACTGGAGCGGGCCCCCGAACACGTCCACAGCTACCGACTCACCCCATTGGGCCTGTGGAATGCGCGCGCGGCAGGACTGGATGCGGAAAAAGTCCTCGACACGCTCCTGCGCTACTCCCGGTTCCCGGTGCCGCACTCCTTGCTGATCGACATCGAAGAGACGATGTCCCGTTACGGCCGCTTGCGCCTGGAAAAGGATCCGCAGCACGGATTGGTCATGCGCACCACCGACTACCCCGTGCTCGAGGAAGTCATCCGGGCCAAGAAGATCGCACCGTTGCTGGGGCCGAGGATCGACGGCGAAACCGTGGTGGTGCATTCCTCCCAGCGGGGACAGCTCAAGCAATTGCTGCTCAAGCTCGGATGGCCGGCCGAGGACCTCGCCGGCTACGTGGATGGCACTCCGCACCTCATCGCCCTCAACGAGGACGGCTGGCACCTGAGGCCATACCAGAAGCTGGCCACGGAGAACTTCTGGGCGGGCGGCAGCGGCGTCGTCGTGCTGCCCTGCGGTGCAGGCAAGACCTTGGTGGGGGCCGCAGTCATGGCTACCAGCTCCACCACCACGCTGATCCTGGTGACCAACACGGTCGCGGCCCGGCAATGGAAGGACGAGCTCCTCAAGCGGACGTCGCTGACGGAGGAGGAAATCGGCGAGTATTCGGGCGCGGTCAAGGAAGTCCGGCCCGTCACGATCGCCACCTACCAGGTCCTGACGACCAAGCGCGGCGGCCTCTACCCGCACCTGGAACTCGTGGACGGGCACGACTGGGGACTCATCATCTACGACGAGGTCCATCTCCTCCCTGCTCCGATCTTCCGGATGACCGCGGACCTGCAGGCCCGGCGGCGGCTTGGACTCACGGCGACGCTTGTGCGCGAGGACGGCCGCGAGGGCGAGGTCTTCAGCCTGATCGGCCCCAAGCGCTACGACGCCCCGTGGAAGGACATCGAAGCCCAGGGCTACATTGCGCCGGCGGACTGCGTGGAGGTCCGGGTGGACCTGCCCCGGGACGAGCGCGTGGCCTACGCGATGGCGGAGGACGCGGACAAGTACCGGCTCTGCGCGACGTCGGAGACCAAGACGCACTTGGTGGAGCAGCTGGTGGCCTTGCACCAAGGCGAGCAACTGCTGGTGATCGGCCAGTACATCGACCAGTTGGATGAGATCGGCGAGCGTTTGGACGCCCCCGTGATCAAGGGCGATACCACGGTGAAGGTGCGGCAGAAACTGTTCGATGCCTTCCGCGCCGGTGACATCAAGACCCTCGTGGTGTCCAAAGTGGCCAACTTCTCGATCGATCTGCCCGAGGCATCCGTGGCGATCCAGGTATCTGGATCTTTCGGTTCCCGCCAGGAAGAGGCCCAGCGGCTGGGGCGCTTGCTTCGTCCCAAGCAGGACGGCCGTGCGGCACGTTTCTACTCCTTGGTGGCCCGGGACACCCTCGACCAGGACTTTGCCGCCAAACGCCAGCGCTTCCTCGCCGAACAGGGCTACGCCTACCGGATCATGGACGCCAAGGACGTACCCGCCGCCTAGGGGCTTGGCCAACCCAAGCTAGGCAACCAGTTGTTGCGCGCGCTCCTGGCCTTGCGTTGCTCGCAGCACGACGGCGTCGACGACAGCCCACGAGTCCTCGTCCTTGAGCTGGGCAGCGGCGAAGCGTTCAGCGGCCGGGCGGTCGCTGAACGCTTCGTGCTCAACGCGTCCGGAGAGCGTGTCCAGGTAGCTGACATGGAATTCGACGTTGTGGATTTCACCGCGTGATTCTTGTTTGTTTTCCATGGCTCCAGTGTGAAACGGGGGTCCGACAATTTAAGACTGTGCCCGCGGCGTGTTGGCTTTTGGCCTTTTTGTCAGGGCGCCCGAAGCACTTCCGCGGCGGTGCTGCGGACCGCCTCTGTCACGGCGTCCAGTATCCGCGAGGGTGTCCGCCACCGTTGCCAGTACAAGGGAACGTCCAACGGCCGCCCGGGCGCGAGTTCCACCAAGGATCCATCGGCTATGTCCCGGCCGCATTGCGGTTCAGGCAGCAATCCCCATCCGAGACCCAGGCGAATGGCTTCGGCAAACTCCTGGCTGGATGGAACATAGTGGCGCGGCCCGGCCGGTTCCATTCCACGCCCCGCACCGCCCAGGAGTTCCAGGAAGCGGTGCTGGTATTCATCCTTGCGGTCGAAGTCCACGGCGGGAGCTGCGCGCAGCGAGGCGGCATCGACGCCGTCGGGAAGCCACCTCGCCTTGAACTCCGGGGTGGTGACGGCGCGGTACCGCATGCTCCCCAGCGGCTCCACGCGGCAGCCCTGCACCGGTTCGGGCGTCGCGGTCACGGCTGCCATCACCGTTCCTGCACGCAGCATGGACGTGGAATGCTGTTCGTCATCCCGGTGAAGGTCGAAGACCGCATTCAATTCCGCAGGAACTTTCGTCAGGGCTTTGAGGAACCAGACAGACAGGGAATCCGCGTTGACCACGATCGGCACCGACACCATGGGCGATTCGCCGGGCAACCCCAGTTCAAGTTCGGCGTCGGCCTCCAATTGGGCGAGTTGGCGCGCCAGCCTGAGCACGACGTGCCCCGATTCCGTGGCCTGGACCGGATTGCTGCGCTGAAGCAATACCCTTCCGGATGATTGTTCCAGCGCTTTGAGGCGCTGGGAGACCGCCGACGGCGTGATGTTCAGCGAGCGGGCGGCGGCGTCAAGCGTGCCTTCCGTGAGCACGGCGGCGAAGGTGTGCAACTGTTCAGAGGAGAATCTGGCCATAAGATGATCTTACGATGCCTAAGAATATTTAGCTGGACTAATGTTTACGGCGAAACTTAGCCTCGAAACATGAACTCCCCCGACGTCTTCCACGCTGCCGGCCTGGGCCTTGGCACCGGCCTGGCCCTCATTGTTGCCATTGGCGCCCAAAATGCCTTCGTCCTCCGGCAAGGAATCCGCGGCGAACATATCGGAGCGATCGTTGCCGTGTGCGCCATCTCCGATGCCGTGCTCATCGCGGCCGGGGTATTCGGCACGGGTGCCCTGCTCACCGCGGCACCTGCCGCCGTCGTCGTTCTTCGCTATGTCGGCGCGGCGTTCCTGGTCACGTACGGCGTGATGGCGGGCCGGCGGATCCTCAAGCCGCAAGCGCTCGTCTCCGCGGACCCCGGGCCTTCGGGCGCCGGCCGAAGCGGACTGGCTGCAGCGCTGGCAACCGTCCTGGCACTCACATGGCTCAATCCCCACGTCTACCTGGACACTGTATTGCTCCTGGGATCGGTGGCGAATGCCCAAGGGCCCGGCCTGCGGTGGTGGTTCGGCGCCGGAGCCATGCTGGGCAGCATTCTGTGGTTTTGTTCGCTCGGGTTCGGCGCGAAAATGTTGCGCGGCTTCTTTGCGCGCCCGGCGTCCTGGCGGATTCTCGACGGCGGGATTGCCGTCACGATGGTGGGTCTCGGCGTCGGGCTTGCCTTCGGAAGTTAGCCGGGGATGCAGCCTCGACACGCGGATAATTCTCACAACAAGCATCCAGTCAACTCCCAGAAACTGGGAGCATCATGAATGGTATGAAAAAGAACGGCCCCGAAGCCAAGCTGCTCGTCGTCGACGACGAACCCAACATCCGTGAGCTGCTCTCCACCTCGCTGCGCTTTGCTGGCTTTGAGGTCGTTGCGGCGTCGAACGGCCGCGAGGCACTCGCTGCCGCCGATCTTCACGCCCCGGACCTCGCGGTCCTGGACGTCATGCTCCCCGACATGGACGGGTTCACTGTCACCCGCCGCCTTCGGGCCGCCGGAAAGCACTTCCCTGTCCTGTTCCTGACTGCCAAGGACGACACGGAAGACAAGGTCACCGGCCTGACCGTGGGCGGCGACGACTACGTCACCAAGCCTTTCAGCCTGGATGAAGTGGTGGCCCGGATCCGCGCCGTGCTCCGCCGCACGCAGCCGATGGAAGACGACGACGCCGTCATCCGCGTTGATGACTTGGAGCTCGACGACGACGCGCACGAGGTTCGCCGCGGCGGTACCATCATCGAGCTCTCGCCTACCGAGTTCAAGCTGCTGCGCTACCTCATGCTGAACCCGAACCGGGTGCTTTCCAAGGCGCAGATCCTGGACCACGTCTGGGAGTACGACTTCAACGGCGACGCCTCGATCGTGGAGTCCTACATTTCCTACCTCCGGCGCAAGGTGGACATCGACCCGGATGCCACTGCCCTGATCCAGACCAAGCGCGGCGTCGGTTACGTACTGCGGACGGCCGAGAAGCGCTGACCTTGTTCAACCGTTGGAAGTCGGCCTCCCTCAGGTCGCAGCTGGTCGCCATCATCATGGGGCTGCTGCTCCTTGCCCTGGCCGCCACAGGCGCGGGGACGCTGACGCTCGTCAAGAGCTACCTCCAAGGGCAGGTGGATGACAAGCTCAAGGCTGCCGTGCAGACCGCCCAGCAGCAGCAGTCCTTTGCCAACCTGTCCGAGGCGAGCCCTGCCGTTCCCACCGACTATTCCCTGACGCTCTACGTCCAGGGCCAGCCACCGTATCCGTTCGGCGGCAGCAAGACCGATCGTCCGAACATCGCCAGCATCAGCCCGGTTGAAGCCAAGGATCGCAACTACGCGCCCTTCCAGGTTGGTGGCACTACCGGCGCCAATTGGCGCGTGGTGGCGGTCAACGTCGTGGACAACCGTACCGGGCAAAACGCAGTGGTGATCATCGGGCTGCCCCTGTCTCCCGTGGACAAAGTCATGGAACACGCCACCCTGGTGGTGGTCGGCGTCGGACTGTTGACCCTGGTGCTCGCGTTCTTCATCGCCACGTGGACCGTTGCGCGTTCGTTCCGCCCCCTCTCGCGCGTTGAAAAGACTGCTGCCGCCATTGCCGCCGGCGATCTCTCGCGCCGCGTGGACATCGAGAATCCGGTCACCGAGGTCGGCCGCCTGGGTGCCTCCCTCAATGCCATGCTCGCGCATATCGAGTCGTCCTTCGCTGCGCGTGCCGCCTCCGAGGCCAGGATGCGGCGATTCGCCGCTGATGCTTCCCACGAGTTGCGCACCCCCTTGGTCACCATCCGCGGTTTCTCCGAGCTTTACCGCCACGGCGCCCTTTCCACACCGGAAGACGTGGGCACCGCCATGGGCAGGATCGAGAGCGAAGCCAAGCGCATGGGATCCATGGTGGAAGACCTCCTGTTGCTTGCCCGGCTGGACGAACAAAGGCCCTTGCAGCTCAAGCCGGTGGACTTGCAGCTCCTCGCGAACGACGCCGTCGTGGACTCCCTTGCAACGTCCGGCAAGCGGAAGATTACGCTGACGGGGCTCGACGGCGGCCCGGCCGCGCCTGCCCCGGTCCAGGGTGACGAGGCCAAGCTTCGGCAAGTCCTGGGAAACCTGGTGGGCAATGCCCTGCGCTATACGCCCGAAGGAACGCCGATCGAGCTCGCCGTCGGTGTCCGCAACAGTCCGAGCGGTCCACTCTCCGTTCTCGAGGTACGGGACCACGGCAGCGGCATTCCGGCCGAGGAATTGCCCCGGATTTTCGAACGCTTCTACAGGGCTGACACTTCGCGCACGCGGGAGACCGGCGGCAGCGGCCTCGGTCTCGCGATTGTCTCTGCCATTGTGGGATCCCACGGCGGTACCGTCAGGGTCGACGAGACCGACGGCGGCGGGGCCACCTTGGTTGTCAGCCTCCCCTTCCAGGACGACATCTCGGAGATGCCTGAAGACGCGGGCATCGCGGAGGCGGAGATCTCGGACTAAGTCCCGGGCGCGTTGGCCCAGCGAGTTGTCCACATAGGGAGATACGGCTCTGTCCGGGCTATGGGACCGCTTCTAGGCTCGTTGTGTGGACCACACGCCAGCCGCACCTGCGGACCCCGTTAGTTGAAAGGCGACGCCCCATGAGCGTTATCTCCGTCGATACCGAACTGCTCCAGCTCAAATCCACCAACGTCAAGGCCACCGTGGATCGCGTCAGCGCCGACGTCCAAGCGATGAAACGTGGGCTGGACGAGCTCCAAGCCACGTGGAAGGGATCAGCGGCCAACAATTTCCAGGCCCTCGTCTCCGAGTGGACGTTGACCCAGAACAAAGTGGAGGCTTCGCTGGCATCCATCAACCTGGCACTGTCTTCCGCCGCGGCAAGCTATCTCCAGACCGAACAAGGCAACACCCAGCGGTTCAGCTACTGAGCGCTGAGGCTGCGGGTCCCGGCGGGCGGCCATTCCGCCTTCCCGCCGGGGTGCAGCCTGCATTTGCGCCCTTACTTCTCCGGCGTCGACTGGTGGAAGCGCAAACGCCAGCGGCCGTCGTCGAGCAACCAGATGGAACTCCGCAAGGCCGAGCCGGTTCGTCCGTAACTTCTGTAGTTGAGCAGCATGGTGTTGCTGGAGAGGCGCTCCGCGGAAATGACCTCGATCTCAGCGGTTTCGCCCGGATTTCCCTCCAACGCCATCATGAGTTCGTCCCGGGACCAGACACGTCCGGAGCTGCCAATCTCGGTAAAGTCGGGGTGGAGCAGTATCCCCGTACGTCCAAGGTCTCCCCTGACGTCGGGCCTCAGGAGCTCCTTCTCAAGAAGAATGACCGTTTCCTCGTCTGAGCGCCCGCCGTCCTGGCCAAGGACCGCTTGTTCGTCGTCACCGGCGAAGAGGGTGGGCTCGATGAACGCCTCCTGCTCCGCGAACGCCACCGTCGCGTTGAGCAAAGGCGACCCGTCCGAAAGGTCTTGGCCGCCGAACAACGTCAGGTCTTCATCCGGCGCATCGGCGTCGTCATGATCGTCGTCGAAAAGCGACGGCGCCTCCACAGGCATCGTGCGGGCTGACTGCATACGAGCTGGTGGCGTGCCCGCTGATGATGTGCGGGCCAAAGACCCTGCAGCTTCGGCTCCGGGATAACCGGGTCCGCCGGGAGCGGCTATACCTTGCTGGTATGCGGTGGCCACCGCGCGGGCGCGATCGTCGGCAGCCTCGTTGAGGTCGTGGCCTGCGTGGCCCTTGACCCACTCGAACGTGTACTTGCGGCCGACAATGGCTTGGTCGATGTCCTTGAGGAGATCGACGTTCAAGACGGGCTTCCCGTCCGCTTTGCGCCAGCCCTTGCGCTTCCACCCTGGCATCCACTTGGTGATGCAATTGATGACGTACTGGCTGTCGCACAGAATCTTCAGCTCTTCGTCGGGAACGTGTGCCGTTGACCGGAAGAGGTCCAGCACCGCCATGAGCTCGCCCTGGTTGTTGGTTCCGTGCGGCCACCCCCCGGCCCTCCAGCAAGAGTCGTTCACGTACCAGGCCCAACCGGCAGGCCCGGGATTGCCGAGGGCAGAACCGTCGGCGGCAGCAATAATCGTCATGCTTTCCATCCTGCCAGACCACCCCGACACTCCCGGACCGCAAACGTGAGCGGGCGTTCCGCCAAAACCCGACATACGTGAGCGGGCGTGGTGGTTAAACGGCGACGACGGCCCCCACCTGAGGCGGGAACCGTCGTCGTGCGTGTGGCTGGTGAGCTACAGCGGGGGCTTAGAAGCCGCCCATGCCGCCCATGTCGTCGCCGCCACCCATGGCCGGAGCGTTCTTCTCCGGCTTGTCGGCAACAACGGCCTCGGTGGTCAGGAACAGACCAGCGATGGAGGCTGCGTTCTGGAGAGCCGAGCGGGTGACCTTTACGGGGTCGTTGACGCCGGCAGCCAGCAGGTCCTCGTAAACGCCGGTTGCGGCGTTCAGGCCGTGGCCCGACGGCAGGCCGCGGACCTTGTCGATGACAACGCCCGGCTCGAGGCCGGCGTTGTGGGCGATCTGCTTGAGCGGAGCGTCGATGGCAACGCGGACGATGTTGGCGCCCGTTGCTTCGTCGCCTTCGAGCTGCAGGTTGGCGAATGCCTTGGCACCGGCCTGGATGAGGGCAACGCCACCACCGGCGACGATGCCTTCTTCAACGGCAGCCTTCGCGTTGCGGACTGCGTCCTCAATGCGGTGCTTGCGCTCCTTGAGCTCTACCTCGGTTGCGGCACCGGCCTTGATGACTGCAACGCCGCCGGCCAGCTTGGCCAGGCGCTCCTGCAGCTTCTCACGGTCGTAGTCGGAATCGGAGTTCTCGATCTCGGCACGGATCTGTGCCACGCGGCCGGCGATGGCGTCGGCGTCGCCGGCACCTTCGACGATGGTGGTCTCGTCCTTGGTGACAACAACCTTGCGGGCGTTACCGAGCAGTTCGAGGGTTGCGTTCTCGAGGCTGAGGCCGACCTCCGAAGAGATGACCTGGCCGCCGGTGAGGATCGCGATGTCGGCGAGCTGTGCCTTACGGCGGTCACCGAAGCCCGGAGCCTTGACGGCAACGGACTTGAAGGTGCCACGGATCTTGTTGACGATCAGGGTGGCCAGGGCCTCGCCCTCGATGTCTTCGGCGATGATCAGCAGCGGCTTGTTGGACTGCATGACCTTCTCCAGGACCGCAACGAGTTCCTTCACGTTGGAGATCTTGGAGTTGACGATCAGGATGTACGGGTCTTCGAGGACCGTTTCCTGGCGCTCTGCGTCGGTGACGAAGTAAGCGGAGATGTAACCCTTGTCGAAGCGCATGCCCTCGGTGAGTTCAAGCTCCAGGCCGAAGGTGTTGGACTCCTCGACCGTGATGACGCCTTCCTTGCCGACCTTGTCCAGGGCTTCAGCAATGAGGTTACCGATTTCGGTGTCGCCGGCAGAGATGGAAGCCGTGGCTGCGATCTCTTCCTTGGTCTCGATCTCCTTGGCGGAGGCGAGCAGCTCGCGGATGACGGCTTCAACAGCCTTCTCGATGCCGCGCTTGAGGGACAGCGGGTCGGCGCCGGCAGCTACGTTGCGCAGGCCTTCCTTGACGAGGGCCTGGGCCAGGACGGTGGCGGTGGTGGTGCCGTCGCCAGCGACGTCGTCAGTCTTCTTGGCAACTTCCTTGACCAGCTCGGCGCCGATCTTCTCGTAAGGATCGTCCAGCTCGATCTCCTTGGCGATGGAAACACCATCGTTGGTGATCGTGGGGGCGCCCCACTTCTTTTCGAGGACGACGTTGCGTCCACGCGGGCCGAGGGTGACCTTGACGGCGTCGGCGAGGATGTTCAGACCCCGCTCGAGACCGCGGCGTGCCTCTTCATCAAATGCAATGATCTTGGCCATAACGGCGGTAGTCCTTTCGGGACAGTCGTTAAGAAGGTGCCTTCACTGCGGTGCCCGCGACGGACGATCCTTCGCGTTCGGCCTCTGTACGCCGCGCGCTCGGGATCTCACCCCAGCAAGGTTTTCTTTGTTCCCCCAAACACCGCCAGTGTTTCCAGACGGCCGGAGCCGTGAAGAATTAGCAGTCAGTGCTTGAGAGTGCTAATCAATAATTAGCACTCACCCGAGGAGAGTGCAAGCAGCAAGCGAGGGAAACTGCTCGCCACGCCAGGGGAATTCGCTACGGGCACAAGCCGATCACGGAGTCCGCGAGGCGGTCTCCTTGCCACTCACCCGCGCAGTGTTGTCTGCACCGTAGGTGAAGACCATGTAATTGGACGATGTAACGTCGCCATTGGCGTCGAACCCGATGGTGCCGGACTCGCCGTCGTAATCCGGAAGCTTGGCCCCCTTCAGCACCTCGAGGCAGTCCTTGTATGACGTACAGGACGTGCGTTCCTTCGTTGCCGCATCACCCGACGTCGGACGTGTCCCGCCGGACACGGTGGTGAGCCAGGCTGCGATCGAACCGCCGGCGTCGTCGCCCGCCGCCGCGGCCGCGAGCGCCGCGAGGGTGACGGCGTCGTACGTTTCGGCCGCGTACGTTGTGTCCTTGAGTTTGGGGTCGATGCCGGTCAGGTCCGCCTGGAACTCCGCACTCGGGAAGACGCCTGGAAGAATTCCCCGCGCGCCGTCGAGGCCACCGGCTCCCAGCGCGGTTCCGTATTGGCGGATGGCACCGTCGCTCAAGATCAGGTTCTTGCCGCTCAACCCCGCGTTCAAGAGCTCGGCCAGGGCGCCTTGGGCGCCATCACGGGCAACCACGACGACGGCGTCAGGAGTGCCGGACTTGATGCCCGCCGCGGCGGGAGCTGCTTTGCCGGCCGCGAATTCCGTGTTGGTCACTGCCTCCATTCCGAGGCTGCGGGCAGCGTCCATGACCGCTCCGGAAACACGAGTGCCGTAGTCCCCGGATTCGTGGAGGACGGAAATCCTCTTGGCGCCGCCGTCGTGGGCAAGCTTCGCCAAGACGCTCCCCTGTGCGGCATCAGCGGCCGAGGTGCGGAAGTAGAAACCGCCGTTCTTGTAGCTGCTCAGCCCCGACGCCGTGTTGGCCGGCGAGATGAGCGGAATCCGGGCAGGAGCCAGCACATCGATGGCGGCGGGTGCATGGCTCGAATCCGTCGGCCCCACAACGACGTCGGCGTGGGCCGAAAGCAAAGCCTTGGCTTGCGTGGCTGTATCGGCCGTGAAGGCCGCCGCGCTGGCCCCTTGGCTGGCGCTGATGCCTTCGCCGGCCGCGGATTCCGGGAGCAACTCGACCGGGCGGTTCTTGTAGCCGCCGGAGTCGTTGATCTGCTTGACGGCCAATTTGGCCGCTGCCAGCTCGGACTCGTTGAGGAAGGCGGAACTACCCGTATTGTCCAGAATCACGCCGACGCGCAGGACGCCGTCGCCGCTCGGAGTGACGGAGCTGAGCCTGGCGTTGCCAACGGGGGCGGAACACCCGGCCAGTCCAACGGCCAAGGCTGCAAAACCTGCAAGGAGAGGTGCTGCCAACGATACCCGGGACCGGCGCACCCCAAGAGGCAGGGACAGCCCTGTTGCCGCAACACCCACTAGATAAGCCGCACGCTTTCTGCCTGGGGGCCCTTCTGGCCCTCGCCCAATTCGAAGTCGACCCTTTGTCCTTCTTCGAGCGCACGGAAGCCATCCATCTGGATGGCGGACCAATGCACAAAGATATCGTCACCGGATTCATCCACGGTGATGAATCCGTAGCCCTTTTCGGCATTGAACCATTTGACGGTTCCCAAAGCCATGATCCCCACACTTTCAACTAGCTGTGGCCGGCTTCCGGGATCTCCGGGCCAGCTCACAACTACTGTAACCACAGTCACGTTGCCGTAGCGCAACCTTGGGTGCGGGTAGCCGCAATGTTATTGAGGCGTAACCGAGTTCCTACTTGTAACCGGGGCCCAGAATGACAACTACGGGCTGCTGGAACTCGGCGCTGTCCACCAGGTTGGAGATACCCAGCAATTTGCCGAGCGCTTCGGCGTTGCCCTTCTGGGCCGCGCCTTTGTAGAAGACCGACGACGTCTGCTGGGGCATGCCGCCCCAGTTGGCGACGGTGGACAACGGCCATCCCCCGCCTTGCACCATGCCGGCCACACGGGCAGCCAGTCCACCGGTGGTGGTGCCGTTGTAGACCGCGACTACCGCGGTCTTGTCCAAGGGCGCCGTGGTGGGGGTCGGCGTGCTGGAGGGAGTATCGCTCGGGCTTGGTTGCCCGGATGCCTGCACAGAGCTACTTGGAGACGGCATGCTGCTCGCAGAGGGCGACGCCGCGGCACTTGGCTTCGAGGCGCCCGCCGTGGCGACGGCTTGCGGCGTCGTCGATGAGGTGAATCCCAGCTTCGGAAGGACGAGGAACGCCACGAGGCCGACAGCCAGCGCAATGCCGCCCAGGAGCAGCACCGGCCACAAGGCTGCGCGGGAAGCGGACGCGACGAGCCTGTGGACACCTTGGCGCGATGAGCTCTGCGGGACACGGTCGAATTCATCCCGGGCAAATTTGGTCATGGTGAAGCCTTGTCCTTGCTGCTTGCTTGCTGGGGTATCAGCGGATGCTTTATGCGTCGGAACCGAGACGGCGCGCTGTGCGGGCCCTCTGACGTGACATACGTAGTCTACGCAATCTCTTGACCAGCATGGGATCGTGCGCCAGTGCTTCCTCGGTGTCGATGAGGGCGTTGAGGAGCTGGTAATAGTGGGTCGCGGACAGATCGAAGAGTTCCCGGACGGCCTGTTCCTTGGCCCCGGCGTACTTCCACCACTGCCTCTCCAGGGCGAGCATCTGCTGTTCACGCTCGCCGAGCGGCGAATCGCTGCGGAGTCCGGCGGACAGGTCTTCGAGCACCAATCCAGTTGCTTCGGACGCCATGGGTTCCCGTGCGGGTTCTGCCACGACACACTCCTTCGACGCATTGACTGAAAAATGTCCCCCACCCATGATACCGGGCGAATAACACGGATGTCATTTGCCCCGCCGCGGGAGGAACTCCCGAGGGCCCGCTTTCCCCAGATGCCCCACGACAGGGAGAATGGCTGGGTGGCAGGCGAAGAAGCGTTATTTGAGCTTGAATCCGAGGACCGCTCCGCCGGGTTCGAAGCACTCCCGGGGATGGCCTTGGAGGACCTGATGGCGCCGGACTGGGCCGACGCGCTCTCCGGCGTCGAGGACGAGTTGCGCTCGGCGCTGGCCTTCGTGGCGGGCGAGGCCAGCCGCGGAACCCAGGTACTGCCTGCCGCGTCGAACATCCTTCGCGCATTCCGGCAGCCACTGGCCGACGTCAAAGTGCTGATCCTCGGCCAGGACCCCTACCCGACGCCGGGACACGCCGTCGGGCTCGCTTTCGCGGTTTCCGGACAAACCCGGCCCATCCCCCGCAGCCTTTCGAACATCTACCGGGAGATGGAGTCCGACCTCGGGCTCCCGCAGCGGGTGC
Source organism: Arthrobacter sp. efr-133-R2A-63 (assembly GCF_030209795.1). Lineage (NCBI taxonomy): Bacteria > Bacillati > Actinomycetota > Actinomycetes > Micrococcales > Micrococcaceae > Arthrobacter > Arthrobacter sp. efr-133-R2A-63. The sequence continues at coordinate 77,832 of NZ_JARVRG010000036.1, forward strand.
ACGGAGATCTTTCGGCCTGGACGGACCAAGGGGTACTTCTCCTGAACAGGGTGCTGAGCGTCGCTGCCGGTGCGGCCGGCTCGCACCGGGGCAAAGGCTGGGAGGCCATCACGACGGCGGCGGTCACCGCCGTCGCCCGCCGCACCAATGCTGCCGGGCTGCAGAGTCCGCTGGTCGCGATCCTGTGGGGCAAGGACGCTGAAGCCGTCCAGCCCCTCCTTGAAGGCGCCCCCGTGATCTCCTCCGCGCACCCCAGCCCGCTCTCCGCGTCGCGGGGCTTCTTCGGTTCGCGCCCGTTCAGCCGGGCCAACGAGCTGCTCCGCAGGCAAGGCGCGGATCCCGTCATCTGGGAACTTCCACCACTGCCTTAGCTTAGGCTTGCCTACATGACATCTTTGCCTGCGACGTCGTCTGCATCCCGGAATACCCGCCCCCAAGTGAACCTGACTGTCCTGCGCACGGAACAGCTTTCGCCCCACATGGTGCGCATCATTGCGGGTGGACCCGGTTTTGCCGGCTACGCGAACAACGGCTTCGTGGACCGGTATGTGAAGATCGTCTTCCCGCAGCCCGGCGTCGACTACGAGCTGCCTCTGGATCTCTGGGCCATCCGCGAGACCATGCCGCGCGAACAGTGGCCTTACACCCGCACCTACACCGTCCGCTGGGTGGACCAGGCCGCGCAGGAATTGGCCATTGATTTTGTGGTCCACGGCGACGAGGGCCTTGCGGGTCCGTGGGCCCTGGCGGCCCAGCCGGGCGACACGCTTGTTTTCACAGGACCCGGCGGCGCCTACAACCCGGCACCCGACGCCGACTGGTACCTTTTCGCGGGCGACGACGCCGCGCTCCCGGCGATCGCCGCAGCAATCGAATCCCTGCCGGCCGACGCCAAGGGCCTGGCTTTCCTCGAAGTCGATAGCGACGCCGACATCCTTGCCATAGCGGCCCCCGACGGCGTGGAGCTGCGTTGGCTCCTTCGCTCCGGAGTCCCGGCCGGATCCAGCTCGATCCTGCTTGATGCCTTGGGCGAAGCGGAGTGGCTGCCCGGCCGCGTCGACGTGTTTGCGCATGGTGAACGCGGTTACATGAAGGGACTGCGGGACATCTTCTTCAAGCAGCGTGGGCTCGAGCGTTCCCAGGTATCGCTCTCTGGATACTGGGCCCAGGGGCGCGTCGAGGACGATTTCCAGGCAGAGAAGAAACTCCCGATCGGGCAGATCTAGGGCGCAGCTTAGCGCCTGCGGACGCGGCGTCGCTCGTTGCTGGCAAGGCCCTTTGTCAGCGGACGGGCAAGGTTGTCGCCCAGGACAATTCCCGCGGCCACGCCCAGCACGATTGCCCCGGCGTTGAGCATGCCGCCCGAACCGAGCAAGACGTCCGCTTCCTGCACGGTCAACACATACATGGAACGGAATATCTTCAGGCCGGGGAGCAAGATGAGGGCGGCCGGGACGGCCACCACCAACTGCGGGGCCCCCAGCCTGAGGGCGACCATGCGGGCGAGCAGACCGATGACGACGGCGGAAATCGCCGGCGAGAGCCGGTCTCCAAAGCCGAGGTTTGAAGCCCCCCACAAGACGAAGTAACCCACCAAGCCCACTGCCGCCGTCGGGAGCAGAAGCTTGAGGAGGGTCTGTTCGGTGATGCCGATGGCAATCACCCCGATGGCGATCAGGATGGCCTGGCCCCACAATGGATACGCTTCGGGGAATGTTTGCGTGACGTCGATCGCGACGCTGCCGATGAGGTCACCCACAACCACTGCGACGGCGATCCCCGCAACGATCGCGCCGAAGGTCAGGATGGTGGACAGGAAACGTCCGGCCGCAGTCACGGGGAATCCGTTGATGGCATCTTGCACCGAGGAGACGAGCCGGCCCGTTGGCAACAGCAAGAGGATGCCACCTGCCACGACGATCGACGGCGGGATGTCCGCCCCGGCCCAGTGGAGCATGAGCGCGATGAACGTGACCAGGAAGGAGCCAGCGGCTGTCACGAAGAAGTCAGGCGTGCGCCACTTGCCCAATTGGCGGGCCACGAGGTTGACGAGCATGTTGGAGACGAAAGCCAGGGCGGACGCTCCCAGTCCCCCGCCGAGGACCCCGACGAAGACAGCGGCGAAGACGCCGAATGCCATGGTGACCATCCACCGCGGGAAGGGCTTGCTGCTGCGGATGATGTCATCCAGCCGCCGCACGGCCTCGGCCCTGCCCACCCCGCCGGCCACGATGTCCGTGACGAGTTGGTGCACCTGGGCCAAACCTGCGTAGTTGTTGGTCCAGGAACGAACGACGCGGAGCAGGGTCAGAGGGGTCTGCTCCTTGGGTGCGTAGTTGATCTGGACTGACTGGTTGGTGATGTCCACTTCGATGTTCTTCAACCCGAGCGCGGCCGTGACTGCGATGATGCTGGTCTCGACTTCGAGGGCCCCGGCTCCGTACCGAAACATGGATTCTGCCATGTGCAGCGCGAAGTCGATGGTCTTGCGGGCCGAAGCGTCAACGCCGCCCACATGGATGATGGGGTTGGCGTAGGGACTGCCTGCCAGTCGATCGACGATGCTCATAGGGGCGGTGGGTGGGTTCTCGCCCTGCACGAGCCTGCGAAGCATGCGCTTTGCGTTGACATTCTGGCGCACCTGGGATGGCTTCAGCGGCTGCGTCTTGGGCAGGCCGTCGGTGTTGGGCCTGTTGTCGGGGCGGTCAGTCAAGCGGGTGTTCCTCCAAAGGGCGTGGTTCCTCCAAATACGATGGCATGCACATGCGGGTAGCCGGGGTGGCGTTGAGATCCTGGTGGAACTGCTGGCCTAGTAGAACTGTTGACCAGTGCGGCGGGTGTAGACCTGCCGCGCTATACGCTCCCCGGCCGCGGTCCAGAGCTTGTACTTCAGCGGGCTGATGACTTGGTCGTAGCAGCCGACAAAGTCGGTGACGGCCTTGCTGAAGCTGGTCTTGAACAAGCCAAGCCCGTGGAACGGATGCGAAGTGTCTTTGAGCCGGTCAGCGGGAGGAGTGCCGCAGAAATCGTACTCCGTGCAACCCAGTTCCTTGACCTGGTTGATGGCGGTCCACTGAACCAGGTGCGAATCGCCGTACTGCGCGCGCTTCTGCAGCGATCCGCCGTCCTTGTAGGTGCCCTTCCGGCCATAGTTGATGACGAAGGCTCCGACCGAGGGGACACCGTTTTCAAAGACAAACAAGAGCCTGCCCTGGCCACGTTCGATGAAGTTGGTCCAGAACTGGCGATAGTACCCGAATTCGCGGACCCGCACTTGGGACTTCGCCTCGACGGTGTTGGTCATCAGCGCATACATGGAGCGGAAGTTCTCTTCCGTGGGTTCCATGGTGTGGACTTCAACCCCTTCGCGGATGGCCCGGCGGACGGCGTTGCGGCCGCGGGAATGCAGGTTGCGCAGTAGCTGGTTCTCCTCGGGAGAGATGTCCAGCAGGGCTGTGGAGTCGTTCGGCTGCAGGTTGGGGGTCTTGACCACTCCGGTGGCTTCGATCGCGTCCCGGGCTTCGCTGCTGAGGACGATGTCCGGCTCGATTTTCACTGCGAAGACGCCGAGCTTGTCCCGCTTCACGAATTCGCGGTTGGCTTTGATGATCCCTGGAATGTCCTCGACGCCGGCAACATCGGGGCCCTTGATGAGGTACCAGAGCTTGCCGAGCAGCGGGAACGACTTCTCCAGGACCAGGTTGTAGCTGCTGTAGTCCTCGGTCTCGTAGACGAGATGCAGGGGCTTCCAGCCGAAGTGTTGCTTCAAGTCCGCGAAGGCCTCGGATTGGAGGAGGTTGCCGCCGTTGGGGTTGGCTGTGACGTGTTTGTCCCAGTGTTCGATTTCCTCGGCGGTGGCAAAGCGTGCGGTAAATTCTCGCAAGGGGGCCGTGTCCAATCAGTTGCGTTCGTGAGGCAGCAGGCACCGGTGTGCGGCGCAGGCGTTCAGCTCCAAGTCTATCGGCCACCACGGAGGGCTAGGGAATGGCCGGCTTCAACGCCTGGCCGTGGATGGCAGATCCGGGCCTCACAGCCGGGGCAAAGGTTCTCCAAAGTCCACAACTAATCCGGCGGCGGAGAGTAGTCATAACAACACCTGAACCAGGAGGATCCGATGATCGTCTACCGCCCCATTCCGCCGCTCTCCGCCGGCCGCAGCAACAGCTTGTGGTCGGTATTCGCCGCTATGGCATCCGCGGCACTGCTGGGCCCGGCCTGGCCGTCCGGTACCCGCCGCGTCGACCATCAGGAAGCGGTCGTCAGCACTCCACGACGTTGACGGCGAGGCCGCCCATGGCGGTTTCCTTGTATTTGGAGGACATGTCCTTGCCGGTTTCGCGCATGGTCACGATGACCTCGTCCAGGGAAACGCGGTGGGTGCCGTCCCCCCAGAGCGCCATCTTCGCGGCGTTGATGGCCTTCGCCGCGGCGATCGCGTTGCGTTCGATGCACGGAATCTGCACGAGTCCGCCGATCGGGTCGCAGGTGAGGCCCAGGTTGTGTTCCATCGCGATCTCGGCCGCGTTCTCCACCTGTCCCGGGGAGCCGCCCATGACTTCGGCCAAGCCGGCGGCGGCCATCGAGGAAGCGGAGCCGACCTCGCCCTGGCAGCCCACTTCGGCGCCGGAGATCGAGGCCTGCTCCTTGTAGAGCACTCCGACGGCGCCCGCGGCAAGCAGGAACTTCACCACGACGTCGTCGCGGTCCTGTTGTGTGGCCTTGTCCATTCCGGGGGCGAAATGCAGGGCGTAGTACAGCACGGCGGGGATGATGCCGGCGGCGCCGTTCGTGGGCGCGGTGACAACGCGGCCGCCCGAGGCGTTTTCCTCGTTCACGGCCAGGGCGATCAGGTTCACCCATTCCTGCCAGTACTTCGGATCCCGGTAGTCAGGGTCCTGGTCTTTTGTTTCCTTCAAGAGCCGCTCGTGCCAGTCGGGGGCCCGACGGCGGACCTTCAGCCCGCCGGGCAGCACGCCTTCGCGCTTGAGGCTGGTTTCGACGCAGCCCTCCATGACGGACCAGATGTGGAGCAGGCCTTCGCGGATTTCCTCTTCGGTCCGGGAAGCCCGTTCGTTGATGAACATGATGTCCGAAATGCCGAGTCCCTTGGAGGAGCAGCGTCCCATCAGCTCGGCGGCAGTGCGGAAGGGCAGCGGAAGTTCCTTCTTGGACTCCTCCAGTTCCTTCTGGGCTGCGTCCTCTTCGCCTTCGCGGACAATGAAGCCACCGCCCACGGAGAAGAACGTCGCCTCGTGCAGGACCTCGCCGTCGGCATCGGACACGGAGAACTTCATACCGTTCGTATGCCGGGGAAGGACCGTGAGGGGGTGCAGGATCATGTCCGCTTCCCCATACGGCAGGGATACCCCGGATTCGGGCTCGACGGCGCCGCCAAGGTTCAGCTGGCCGGTCTCCGCGATCGAAGCAAGCCGTTCCTCCACTTCCTCGGGGAGGATCTGCTCGGGGTGGTAGCCCTCCAAGCCCAGCAGCACCGCGGTCATGGTGCCGTGCCCCCGGCCCGTAGCAGCCAGGGAACCATACAGGTCAACGCGCAGGGACGTCACCCGGTCCAGCTTTCCCGAAGCCTTCAGCTCGCCCGCAAAGACCGCAGCAGCCCGCATCGGCCCCACGGTATGCGAACTCGAAGGACCAATCCCAATAGAGAAAAGATCGAAGACGCCAACAGCCATGTCGGTTTCCTTAGTTAGTTGTGGTCGGGGACGGTGGGGAGGTGAGCAGCGCGGCCCCTTCGGGACCGACATCCGGCAGCGGGCGTCCCCGCCGTCCCCCTAACCTCGCAAGCTCGGTCAGGGAACCCGGACGGCGTGGGCCCATTCGGTCGCGGAAACGTCCGCCCAGCGGGCGTCTTCGCGACCGAGCCCGCAGAGGATGCCGGCCCCGACGGGCTGTTGGTTCCGACAGGTTCGCCGGAACCAACAGCCAAAAGAGAACCTCAGCTGAGGTTCGCGACGCCGGGGTAGAGCGGGTGCGCGGCGGCGAGTGCCTCCACGCGGT
>NZ_JARVRG010000014.1:0-76471 GCF_030209795.1 Arthrobacter sp. efr-133-R2A-63
CCAAGTACTAGCTGTTGAGGTCCCAATGAACCCGGATCGCCTCCGCGACCGGCCCTGCCGTGACATCGACTTGGAACGAAACGGGCGCGGTCCCTGTCGCTTCAATGATGGTGTCGTGATAGACGCGGCCGCATGCCGGACACAGGGTGTAGAGGTCCTCGTCGTCGGGCCACGCGGCAAGTCCGGCGGGTACCGGCGAGTCATTTCCGGCGTAAACAGGAACGCCCTGTGAGTTGGCCTGAATCAATCCCTCTTTGCTGACGGTGTTTCCGCAGAGACAAGTGATCGTGGTGACATCATGACCGATGACATCGGCGAATTCAGTGTCCATGTGAGCTCCCCGCAGTCGGAAGAGGTTCTGCTTGTAGTTTATGCCTGCAGATCCGCCGATGCAGATCCACCGATGCTTGATCCGCCGAATGCCTGATCCCGAACAACCGGCGGATCGGAACTGGTTGTTCCACGAGGTCTTGGGCGGGAAGATGTTCCCATGCTGCCTGAGGAGCGATTCAACGTGCTGGTTGATGAATTCAGGGCCAGTCCGGACGTCGGCGTGCCGGGAGAACCGGGGCAACGCGGATTCGGTTCGAATGCTCTCAAGGTCCACGGCTCGATTTTTGCGATGCTCTCCGGAGGCAGGCTCGTTGTGAAGCTGCCGCACCAGCGGGTCGAGACGTTGATCGGAACCGGAGCTGGCGCACCGTTTGACGCCGGAAAGGGCCGTGCGATGAGGGAATGGCTCACCGTCACTTCCGACGATGAGGAGTCCTGGCTGGCCCTGGCACGCGAGGCCTTGGACTTCGTGGGATCCCGGCGAAGAACACAGTGAAAGGACGCGATGAAATCCAACGAACTGCTGCTGGATGCTTTTGCCCGGATCCGTGACATAGTGGCCGCCACGCTTGAAGGGGTCGACGGCGAGTCCCTGGCCCGGCGGCCCGGCGGCACCGGGAACTCTATAGCCTGGTTGATTTGGCACCTCAGCCGGGTGGAGGACGTCCAAGTCGCGTCGGCCGCCGGCGTCGAACAGGCGTGGACCTCGCAGGAGTTTGCCGCCCGCTTCAAGCTGCCACTGCCCGAACGCGACACCGGCTACGGCCACTCGAGCGATAAAGTCGACGCAGTTCAGGCGCCGCCGGCGCTGTTGCTCGAATACTACGACGCCGTCCATCGGCAGACGGTGGCGTTCGTGAAAACCCTTGGCGATGAGGACCTTGATCGCGTCGTCGACACCCGTTGGGACCCGCCTGTCACTCTCGGCGTGCGGTTGGTCAGCACGATTGCCGATTGCCTTCAGCACGCGGGACAGGCCGCCTATGCCAGGGGCTTAGGCGGCCTGTGAGAGCACTCCTCATGCGGCGTTCCGGGGTTTGAAGACCAACCCCAGGACGGCTGCCAGCGCGAGTGCGGAAAGGACGGTTGCCGACCAGAACCCGGCCCGCCCGCCGGTCAGGAAATCGCCGGGGACAGCGAATGCCGCGTAGATCGAAGCGACGATGGCCAGCCCGACGGCGCCGCCCAACTGCTGCATTGTCTGGAAGAGTCCCGATGCGGAACCTGCGTGCTCGGGTTCGACGTTTCGCAGCGCGAGCGTCGTGAGCGGCATGAACGTCATGCCGGCGGAGATTCCGGTGCCCAGAAGCGCGAGCAAAACAATGGCGAACGGGGTGTCAGCGTTGAGTTGCGTGAGCGGCAAGAAAGCGACGACGCGAAGGGCCGTGCCGAAGATGACCAGACTGACGGCTCCGAAGCGCTCGAGGAGCCGCGGGACGATCCGCGACATCGCGAAGATGCTCAGCGGCATCGGCAGGAACGCCAGCCCCGTCACCATCGGCGTGAGGTGCAGATCGTCTTCGAGGTACTGGACCATGAGGAAGAACATCGCCAGCATCCCGCCGTAGGTGGCCGCCATCGCTGCCAGCGCGGCCACTCGGCTGGGACTGCGCAGCAGTTGCGGTCGGAGCAGCGGGTGGGCCACCCTCCGTTCGGTGACGGCAAGAATGGCGATCAGCGCGGCCCCGACAACCAGGCCGCCGATCGTCCGCGGACTCGACCAGCCGACGTCGCCCGCTTGGATGAGGCCCCACACGATGGCGACGGCGCCGCCCGTCGCGGTGACCGCTCCGAGGATGTCGAAGCGCCCGGGGCGCCGGGGGGTTTCCGCGACGAGGCGCGGTACCGCAATGAGGACCACGACGCCGATCGGCACGTTGATGAAGAGGGTCCACCGCCAGCTGGTGGTGTCGGTGAGAAGACCGCCGAGGATGAGCCCGAGCGCGCCACCCATGGAGGCAATGGCGGAGAACAGGGCGAGCGCCCGGTTCCGCGCGCCGTCGTCCTTTGCGCTTGTGGTGATGAGTGCGAGCACGCTCGGAGCGGCGAATGCGGCGCCGAGGCCCTGAAGCGCGCGTGCGATGACGAGAAGGAGCGGCGAGGTGGCCAGGCCGCCGAGTAGTGAGAAGAGCGTGAAGGCCGCGACGCCCACCAGGAAGGTGCGACGGCGGCCGACGACGTCTCCGATCCGTCCGCCGAGCAGCAGGAGGCCGCCGAAAGCGACGGCGTAGCCGTTCAGGACCCAGCTGAGCTCGGCCCGGTCGAAGTGGAGGTCGGTGGCGATGTGGGGGAGCGCGACGTTCACGACAGTCGCGTCGAGGACAAGCATGAGTTGGGCCAGCATGACCAGCCAGAGGCCAATGCTGCCGGCGCGACGGCCGGATGTAACGATCCCGGCTGGGGCGCGTGTGGCGATTGTGGGTGTCATGGGAGGTGTCCTGTTCTAGCCGAGGGGGCTGACGTACACTAAGAGGAGAGATGCTCCGCTTAGAACTATACGGAGACACTCTCCGATTTGCAATGGTGTATCGAAAGGTGTTTCTGTGCGCGCTGACGCCCAACGCAACCGCGACCGGATCGTGGAGGTTGCACGTGCGCTCTTCCGGGTCAAAGGCTACGAAGCCGTTTCGATGGATGAAGTTGCCAAAACGGCCGAGGTGGGACCCGGTACGCTCTACCGGCACTTCCCTACCAAAGAGTCGTTGTACGACGCGGTCCTGGAAGCGTGGGCAGAGAAGGTCAACACCGCCGTCGAACGGGCCCTGACGCTCGACGCCCCTGCGCGGGAGCGGTTGCTGAATTGGCTGACCGACTATGCGTCGATGCTGACAGAGCACAAGGGTGCCGCCGCGCGGATTACTGCCGCGTTGGGCGACCCCGGTTCGCCATTCGCGGCAAAGTGCCAGACCTACCTGGGGGCCAATCAGCGCGTGATCGAGGCGTTGGACTCGGCCTTGCGCCCCGGAGTCGACGCGATGCAGATCAGCCGGCTCGTCGGTGGCGTGGCCGCGGTAGTGGACAACAGCGAACTTCCGGCCGATGCAGCAGCATCGATGCTCGCGGTAGTCGCTGACGGACTGATTGCTTCCTGACGCGGTTCAGAGGGCTGAGCCCCATTCTCCGGGTGCAATCCCGGCCACACTCGCAAATCCATTAACTAAGTCGAGTAGGGATCACTCAAGGCTGTCTGGAAGCCGGTCCGTAGGATCCGTAGTGAGCCGAAGATGGCTCACTGCCATTGCTTTTTGGAACGCAATGTGCGGCAGTACCAGCCCCGGCAGGGCCCTGAACCATGCCAAGGACGCACATCATGAAAACTGCAAAACTCATGGCCGTCGCTTGCCTCTTGTTTGCTTGGATAGCCATCCCATCCTCCGCCGCGAATGCCGCACCGATGGCGTCTCCGAACCCGGCCGCCGCGTTGGGCAACGACATTTCCTGGCCCCAATGCGGGGGCGGACTGCCTTCCGGCCAGGCGTTCGCGATCGTCGGAGTGAACGGCGGCCGGCCGGGCACCGTGAATCCCTGTTTCGCCGAACAGCTGGGCTGGGCCAGCGGTTCGGCGGGCGGGACGAGCCAAGCGGCGGCCGCTCTGTACGTCAACACCGCCAATCCCGCAGGATCTGGCGGGTGGTGGCCGGCATCCAACAGGGACGTCACCCTGACGGGTCCTAACCCGTATGGAAACTGCGACGGGACCGCTTCGGCGGCCTGTGCCTACATCTACGGTTACGGAATGGCCTCCGACGACGTCAACCGGTTCGGTGTACCCGACCCCGCCAAGCACATGTGGTGGCTGGACGTGGAGACCGGGAATGCCTGGTCCTGGGACACTGTGGCCAACGCCGCCGATCTTGAAGGCATGGCCGCCTACCTGCAAAGCATTGGCGTTGCGGTGGGCATCTACTCAACGTCGTACCAGTTCGGGGTCATCGCTGGTCAGCTTCGCCCCAACAGCAATCTGAACGGGCTTAAGAGCTGGCTTGCCGGAGCAACGTCACCCGAGTCCGCCGCCGAACTCTGCTCGGCCCCTCCGCTGACGGCCGGGGGCGTGGTTGCGCTCACCCAATTCACCACGGACTTCGACTACAACTACTCCTGCATTCCACCCGCGCCGCCGCCACCGCCAGCACCCGCGCCGGTAGTAGCCCCGCCGGCGCCCCCGGTCCCGACGCTGACTGAAGACGCCAACGGCAAGCGCAAGCCGGTTCTGTCCATACCGCAGAGCTGACGGGATGTGTTCACATGTGTAGTCGGATGATGAACAAGAAGTAGACCCAGACGGGCATCGAAAGCAGCGAAAACACGGCCATCGCGGTCCGTTCCCGGGATCGCCCGCGCAGGATCGCGGAGAGCAGCCGGAATGCGAGAATTCCGATGAGTCCTCCGACGCAGTTCAGAATCACATCGTCGATGTCCGATGCTCCAACCGCAAACACGCCCTGGATGATCTCCACGGCGACGCTGACCGAGGCGACCTTGAGCATGGTCAGCCATGCGGCCGCCCGAGGTCGGAGCCACGATGCGTAGACTCCGAGCGGGATGAAGATCAGGATGTTCCCGGCGACGTTGGCGAACGCCACTCTCGCGGTCCCGGGAGAGTGGCTGAACGCGTATTGCGCGATGCTTGCGAACGGGAGGAGATTGATCGATCTCTCCGAACCCGGTGAACGAGAGAAGAGAAGCAGCTTCAGGAGGAAGGCCGCGTAGAGGGCGAAAACGGCGAAGATGGCCAGAGTCTCCGCCTTCGCCCGTTTCGTGGTGGGTCGACTGCCCCGCACATCATCCGTGACCGTGGTGGGTTTCGGTTTTGCACGCATCCGCAGGACGATACAGAGGCAACCTGTTGTGCTCCTGTGAAACCTGGATCCGACAACCGCCCCAGAGGCGTGCCGCCGTTCGTGACGCGTCGTTTCGTGACCTGAGGCAACGATGGACCAGACTTAGGGACGTGAGCAACAAACCCCGCCCCGGCCTAGCGATCGCTGCATTGAGTCTCGGGACGGCGCTGAATCCGCTTAACTCATCGATGATCGCGGTTGCGCTCGTGGTTCTGCGCCAGGACTTTGCGCTCGACGTCGCCACGGTCACCTGGGTGATCACGTCCTTCTACCTCGCCTCCGCGGCTGGCCAGCCGCTCATGGGCCGGCTCGCGGACCGTTTCGGTCCGCGGAGGTTGTTCACCTTCGGCATGGCGGTGGTTGCCATTTCCTGCCTTCTGGCGCCGTTCTCGCCGAACTTCGCACTGGTCTGCGTGGCGCGCGCGCTCATGGCGGTGGGGACCGCGACGGCGTACCCGTGCGCCGTCGTGATGGTCTCGACGCTCAGCCGGCAGGCGAACATCAGCTCCACCCGGCCCCTGGGCCGGATCCAGATGGCGAACACCTCGGCAGCAGCGGTGGGGCCCGTCGTCGGCGGTCTCTTGGTGAGCCTTGTCGGCTGGCAGGCGCTGTTCGCGATCAACGTGCCGATCTCGCTTCTGGCCCTGATCGTGGTGCGGCGGGTGGCGCCGCCCGACGTCGGACGCGAAAGCGGCAAGCTCTCCGCCCTCCTGCGCGATTCCGACATTCCGGGCATCCTGGCGTTCATCGCCTCCCTGACGCTCGCGATGATGGCGCTGCTCAACGTCATGCCGGCTTATCGCTGGTGGTTCGTCGCCGTCGCTGTTGTCTTGGCGGGGCTGTTCGCATGGCGCGAGTTCCGGTTCAGTCCGCCGTTCCTGGACTTGCGGCTGCTCGGCCGGAACCGGCCGCTGTTGCTGTTGTACTTGGGTTTCGCGGTGTTCAGTGCGGTCTACTATTTTGCCTTCTTCGGGCTTCCGCAGTTGCTGCAGCAGGCCGGAAGGTACGACGCCGGCGTGGTCGGCCTGCTGATGCTGCCCCTTGCTGCCATGTCGGTTTTCGTGACGCCGGTGACGGTGCGGTTCATTGAGCGGTTCGGCGTACGGTCCGTGATGATCGCTGGCGTCGTGCTTTTGGCGGTGGCTTCCGGTGCGCTCGGGGTGCTGACGCTGTCCTTCTGGCCCCCGCTGGTGCTCATACTCACGGCGCTGATGGGTATTCCGTATGGCGTGGTCAGCACGGCGTCGAACCAAGGTTTGTATGTGTCCGCGCGGCCTGAGGACAGGGGAGTGGCAGCCGGGATTTTCCAGACGTGCCGATACCTCGGGGCCATCACTGCGACGGTGCTCATTGGTGTGCTGTACGGGCCCGGGGTCAACCAGGCAAACTGGGGGCTCATGGTGCTCGTGATGCTGGGCCTGAGCGCGGTGGTGTTTGTGCTGGCGCTGGCTTGGCGGAAGCCGGGGGCCGTGGGATAGGTCCCATCGCGCCGCTCCGAAACCCGCTGCGGCTCGATAGACCCCTATACCTACTCCGACCCAGCTTGACCACTCATTTTCGGTGCGATGCCCACTCAATTTCAGTGCAATGGACACCCAGTGATGATTTTCGACCGTAGCGTTGGATAGATTGTCAGGCTAGGGCTCTGGGGCGCTCTCCTCAGACTTGGAAGGCAGCCAGGCTCACATTTCAAAGCTGGGGTGTCTGCGTGAGGAGCTGGGAAGTGTTCGAAGAGAAAGTCCGGCGGGCACTTGACTACGTGGCTAAGTCCTACCGGAAACGTCCTTTCACGTTAGCCGAAATTTTGAGCGGCGTTGTTCGGATGTGGCCATTAATGACAATTGTCCCGGCGCTGGGGATCATCTTTGCCAGCCTGTATCTGCTCAATCTCGGCGTCTACCCTCCGGTGGACTTCTTGGTTTATCGGTACGCTTCGGTAGCGTCTTGGCCCGGGGGAGACATCTATTCCCGCAACATTTTTGGGGAACTTTTGCCGGCCGAGGGTCTGCCTTTCGTTTACACGCCGTTTGCAGCTGCGCTCCTATCTGTCACGAGTTTGTTTCCTTCCCAGGTGTCCTTCATGCTGTGGACCACGGGCTGCGTAGCAATTTTGGCGTTCATCATTGGTGTTTGCCTGCCGCAGTCTTTGCCCAGGCGCCGGACGATATGGCTCGCGCTTCTTTTGCTGGGCTGTTGTACCACCATCGTCGCCCAGCACTTGGTGTGGGGTCAGATCAACTTGTTCCTCGCTGGACTCTGTCTCGCGGATTTCTGTCGTCACACCAATAGAAGGTGGTCCCGGTTCGTTCCGAAAGGGGTGTTGATCGGGGTCGCTGCCGGTATCAAGCTGACCCCGGCCATCTTCATTCCTTATCTCTTGATGACAAGACAATGGCATATGGCGGTCTCCGCCACTGTCGGTTTCGTCGGGACGGTCATTATTGGCGGGATCATGTTTCCCGCCATGTCAGTCACCTATTGGTTCTCAAACGTGTGGCAGCTCAGCTCGAAGGTTGATCTCGGCACCCAGTTCGCCAGCGCGGGCAACAACTCCATACAGGGGGCGGCCGGAGCGATCGGGCATTGGGCGGTCTCGCCCTCCCAGGTCATCGTTATCGTTGTGGCCCTTCTCGGCTTGTTGGCTGCTGCGGAGATCTTCCGCGCGGGACAGACGCTGGCGGCGGTTCTGACTGTCGGAATGACTGCCAATCTTGTCTCACCTGTAAGTTGGGTGCATCACTGGGTCTATCTGATCCCGGCCCTTATCGTGCTCTGGTTCCTGGGACGGACGCGCACGCGGATCTTCGTAGCAGCTGCCGCGCTCGTTCTGCTGATCCATGGAACGGATCTGGGTGAACACATGCTGCAGAACGGCCCTATCATGCTCGCACCCCTGGGCATACTCCTTCGAGAGTCGTTGCTGCTTATTTCAATCGCAACTATAGGGACGTTCTTCGCGCTAAGGAGCCGCACCTCGCCTCTCGCGGCAGCAGTGCAACCTGTGCCCCGCGTCAGATGAAAGGTCAGTACATCCTATGGCTGGAAATAGTGCACCAAGCAGACGCCAGTTATTACTTCCTGTCCAAGACGGAAGCTTGGTCGAAGCGCGCGGTCGGCTGTTCATGGGGGCCGACGGACATGCCTATGTACGGCCGAGAATGCACCCGGATGAACCGCGTATCGGTCTGCACGAGCAAGCTCAAATGGACACAACAACAGTCAGAATCAGGGTCACGGGCCTTGAAACTCGTGAACTGGGCTCGTGGCACACAATTCGTGGCACTTTGAGGGGGATGAGCATCGAAGTTGAAGCTGCACTCGATGCCCCTGCGGAATGGCTCGACTCGTGGGAGGAAGCGGACCCAAGATACGCAGAGTCGAAGCCCGATGAGCCGTCGGAGTGGTTCCTTAGTCCCGACCGCAAGGCGCTTCTGGAAGGAATCTTTGCCAGCTTTGAAGAGCATAAGGACTTCTATCCCCATATTTCGTCCGGACTCAACGGCACTCACGAAGGTACATTCCGCGTTAGCCTGTACATGCTGGCGATCAACGAAAGTTTCGCATCGTGGGCAGGCAGCTACAGTTCCGACGACCTCCTTGTTCGATCGTTCGTGAGGGCGCTGTAGCTTTGGGGTTGCTGTGCGTTGGACAAGCACTGTCGGCGTGGTCTCTGCGATGCTGCTCCCCAGATCCGCGCGTTGACTGCCTGCGACGGAGGCGTCCAACGGCATGCCGGTTGCCCGGTCCGCCTCGAAACGGGGACGTAGTCCCGGCCACGGGGAACTGAAGTGCGTCGCCGGGAGGCTTGCGCTCCGGCAAGCAGAGCATATTGACACCCTCATGAGGCCGGAATATCGTCGGCCTTACGAGGTTCGTGGGTCTCAAAATGAGTGATTTCGGCGCTGCCTTTGGGGGAGCTCCGCTAGTCGATGGTGCTAGCGAGGAGAGTCCTCAATGTCTTGGGAAATGTCATGAGAGCCATGCGCGCCACAGCGTTCAGGATGGATCCACGCGAGGCCGGTCTTGTCGCGGTTCTGCTCGTCCTCGCGGCAGTCAGCTGGATCGTTTCTGCCGCACAAACGTCCGGGATGGACATGGGGCGTTGGACGGATCCCGGGCCGCTCGGTTTCTTCCTCACCACCTGGGTGGTGATGCTTGCGGCGATGATGTTTCCGTCCGTGGCGCCCATGGTGGTCGCTTACGCCAGGATCACCCAGCACCGCCGCGAGACCGGGCGCTATGCACCTGCGGGTTCCACGGCCATATTCGTGGCCGGCTACCTGATCTCGTGGACGATCTTCGGCCTCGCCGCCTATACGCTGTACGCGATGGTCGCGGCCCTCGTTCCGGGGTTGTTTTCCTCCGATCCGGGCGGTCGCTACCTTGCAGCCGCAGTGATTTTTGTGGCGGCCCTGTACCAGCTCACGCCGGCCAAGAACGTCTCCCTGATGAAATGCCGGACGCCGATGGACTTCATCCTGCGCCGAATCCGCTACGGGACCTTTGGTGCACTGCGCCTTGGACTCGAACACGGCGCATGGTGCGTCGCCTGCTGCTGGGCGCTCATGGTGGCGCTCTTCGCACTCGGCGTGATGAGCGTCGGCTGGATGGCTGTGGTGGGGGCGTTCATTGCCTTGGAGAAGATGCTCCCGTGGAGGCGGATCGCCAACCGATTGGTCGCCGTCGCGCTGGCCGTGATCGCCGTGGCGATCGCCGTTGCGCCCGGGATGGCGCCCGGCGTCGGGATGTAAGTACGGGGGAAAAATGGGACGGTCTCACTCATACAGGAGTCGGAAATGACTGATGACAATGGACTGATCGGGCGTTTTTACAAGGAAATCATCGAGGGTGGAAACCTGGATCTGATTGATGAGCTCGCGATGGACAACCTGGTGGACCACGAAGAGGCACTTCCCGGACAACCGCCTGGGAAGGACGGCGTTCGGTTCTTCGTCTCGGCCATCCGGACAGCGTTCCCGGACATCAAGGTCAAGACATTACAGCCGTGGCTGACGGACGGAACCTTCGAGGCGTGCCACGTTGTGATGACGGGTACCCACCGCGGTGACATGGCCGGCGTTCCAGCATCAGGCAATAGCGTCGAGTTCGGCGGGACCGACATCATCCGCGTCGAGGACGGCAAAGTTGCTGAGCACTGGGGATCAACTGACACCCTCAGCCTCATGCAGCAGATCGGCGCCGTTCCCCAGTATCGATTCCGCAATAGAGTCACCCGCCAGCGCTCCGAGAAGCGGGCGGGAGGCATTCGGAGGTGAGCCGGGAAGTCTGGTCGGCAGCTCAAGCCCTCGCTGTGGCCTTCACTCTCGTTGCCAATCTTTCCCGCGGGTTTCCCCTCGTCAGCCTCGCCGTCGCAGGCCTCCTTTACCGGGCCTGGACTAAAGCAGGACGCCCCCGCGGCATCCGCAACGTGGCCGCCGAAGCAGAAGTCGAATGACGCAGGCAGGCAAACCCTAGCTGCCGGCGCCGCTCGCGCCGTCGGCGTCGTCGAAGGCTTCCAGCAGCGCCGCGCCCTCCGCGAGGAGGGGGTCGCGATCGGCTGGCTGGGCCACGAGCCGGGTCACATCGCTCATGAGGGTCTCGACGTACTGACGCACGACGGCGTGGTGGGCCGCGTCGCCGAACCACACGAGCTCACGGCACGCGCGCAACAGGGCCCTGACGACGCGAGGCTCGTTCGCGCCGTAGCGTCGCACCTGTCCGAGGGCCAGATCCACGAGATAGGCGAAATCGCGGGCCGGTACGTAAAGTCTTACGGTGCCTTGCGCGTCCACCACGGCCTGCGGCCCGTGCTGCCGGATGGAGAGGGCCGCGAGGATCGAGCCGAGATGGTCCACCGCTTGGTTCGCAGTGTAGGGATCGTTGATCGCGGGCGACAGCGCTTTGGACGCGACGTCGGCGAGTTGCCGGATCCCGAAGGCGACGTCCTGCTCGAGGGTCCGTTCGTAACCGATCCGCACGCTCTGGGCGAGCGCACGGCGCAGTTCAGCGCCGCCGTCGAGGGCGGGAGGACGTGCGCCCTCGCCTTTGCTCTCCCACACCCAGGCGAGCGGGGAACCCGCGACGACGTGCCGGCCGATCATGGGCACCATCCGGGCAGCAAGGCCCCGGCTCGCGAGCGCCTCCACGAACGCCTCGACGTGGAACGCTTGGACATATCCCGACTGCGGTACCAGCAGGGCCGTGGCGCCGGGCGGCGGGTTTGGCATGCGGATTCCGGGATCCCCGGGAACAAAGGACCGCTCGATCACCTTGAGCGTGGCCTTCTCGACACCCTTCATGACTTGATCCACCTGGATCGAATGGGACAGATGGTGGGCGAAAAAGACGAGCATCACCATGCTCACGAACAGCAGCAGGAGTGCCCCGCTCACCGCGAGGCGAGGGTAGTCCTGGGTGCGCTGTCCGGCGGCGATGCCCACCGTGTAGAGACCAGCGGTGCTGTACGCGAACGTGGCCACGAACGCGCTGAGCGTTACCTGGTTGGGGATGTCGCGCAGGAAGTTCCGCAGCAACCGCGGGCTGAACTGCGTCGACGCGAGCTGCAGTGCCACGACGGTGAGGCCGAGCACGACGGCGATGACGGTCACCATGGTGCTCGCGATCCCGATGAGCAGGTTACGCGCGTCGTCGGAGGTCCCTTGGAAGAGGAGGACTGCGAGGGGCGACGTGGCGTCGAGCTGAACCGCGGAGAGCCCCGCACCCGCGATGATTGCGACGACGACGGCGCAGGTGGGCATCGCCCACAGGGCACTCGCTAGATACTCCCGAACGGCATCACGCCTCACAAGTGTCACTCTCGACTGAGGGTGCCCGCCAGTCAAGGGGAGGCTTGTGAATTAGTGAAACACCCCATCTTAGTTGTTCCGCGCCTCCCAGCGTGGCTGCCATGGCGGATGAATCACTACCGAGGATCCACAAAATATGCTTTATAAAAACGGTTGAGTAACCCTCGACGATCACCTAGGCTTCACGTCAAGCCCGCTAAAAACGGCGGGTCATTTCTCAACTGGGGGGAAATATGAAATTCAGATCTGCCTTAGTTGCCGCTGCCCTGGCGGCAACGGCAATGGTATTAGCGCCGCCGGCTCAAGCCGCTGACGGCCACACTTTGAGCGGCTCCGACCGCGCCTTTGTGATGGAATCGAGTGAGCGGCTAGGGATTGCTCCACCAGTCAGGGACCGCCTGATTGCCAATCTGGAGAAGGGAGTCGTGCCCGAATCCATGACAGGTGCATCTCCCGTCAGCACCAAGACCAAGAAGCAGCCGGATAAGACGGAGGTCAGGAAGGAGTTCGGGGACGGATCCGTCTCGCTGACTACCTTCCAGAACCCCACCGAGCACAGGTCAGGGGGATCCAAGGCTGAGGTAACGCCCATGTCCATCTCCAACTGTGCCGACTACACCGGTGTCGGAACGTTCGAGTTCAGGCACTGCCAGGTCCGCACTGATCAGTTCTCGTTCACTATGGCCTTCGAGTCTGACGGCCGCCTCGGCAGCAGCTGCGCGCCCAGCTTTGCCGGAGCGATCTACAACATCTACGGAGCCTGGTACAGCGGTGTCGGATCTGTGGGCGGAATCACCCAGGAAGTCCTCCAAGGAGTGCAGAACTGCTCCGGCGCAGCCCGCGCACGCGCAAGCGCTCTCGTGAACATGGGTTGGTACTCCACAACGGCGTCGTTGACCTTTTACGTCCAGAACAGCTCACGGTGGGACACTTCACCGTAATGACTAGGATAGGAACATGCGAGAACCGAACTGGATGACCGTTATTCTCCTCGTTGTCATGGCGATTGCATTCATCAGCGCCGTTGCCTGGATTACGGTGGCAGCGCTGCGCAGAAGCCGAAAGAAACTAGACAATGAGTCAAGGCACGACGCATAGTTGACCGTTCCCCGGGTCTTCTTGTCCAAGACGTGGGGGCCAACTCGGCAGAGCCCCGCAAAGAAGCCCTCCCCGGGTCAATGACCGGGAAGGGCTTCTTCGTTGTGTTGCTCAACCGGCCACCCAAGGGGTCCGCAGCTAACCTGATTGAACTTACAGGTTCAGAAACAAGCGTACTTACGGACTTCGCAAGTTCGTAGTATTCGAATATACGCATTTACAAATATACAAACTTCGGCCATTGCGCAGCCTCACGGAACGCGCATCGCCCTTGTCAAGGTTTCCTGACATCCCGTCTGTCAGGAACCGGTACTACGACCCGCAAACAGCCCAATTTCTCAATGCAGACTCGCTCGCAGCCCTTACCAAGGCCATCTACAGCTATGCGAATAGCGATCCGCTGAACAAGATGGACCCTCTTGGGCTGTCCGCTACACAGATCTCGGAGGATGATGGTGGTACAGGGTGCGCTTCCCCCTCGAATTCCTACAATTCATACATATCTGGGCCGACTGATTTCTCGTCAGTCACTGGATGCGTCACCAGCTTCGACACCTGCACAGACCAGGCATTCGCAGCGCAAGGGGGCGGTAAGAGCTGGAAAGAAATCCAAAAGAATTTGACCACGTGTCGACAATTCTGGCCTGGGACGCCACTGGGTATCCTAGATTGGTGAATCACGAAGACCCGGGGACACTTCTGGACGGCCCCTCGGCATACTGGTTGGCAAATACCAGAACGAAATACACGAAGATTTTCCTCCCCTCCCTCTCACAGGGGCCGTCCTCAGTTTTTTGAATTTGTGGGTCCAACGGGTGATGACCTCGCTGATCATATTGATAATGATCACGATTGGACCGCTGCTGTACCTGATCATGGCTGCATTCAACAAGGACAGCGCAGAAGTCGAGGCGGGGTACACGACCAGTCCAAGTAACCACATAGATCTTGAGCAACGAGACCCATACGTGGGACGAGTGATCAGGAAGCCCGGCGAACCATACCTGGAACCAGCCCGGTTCAAAGAGATCGTCTCCCGCGCCCGAGCGGAATCGAGAGAGACATCCTGGACGGGAAGCCACGGCAGGCGTCCATGGCCGCCAGTTGTATTAAAGAGCGAATGCAACATTCATGGGAGGCGTGTCAGTTGAGAGGAATGATGGGGTGACTGCAGAGCGCGACACCGTCAGCCGCCGTCGTTGGGGCCTTACACGGTGGGCATTATTCCGGTGGTGGTCTTCTTCCCGGCGGTTTTTGTCAGCGAAGCCATTACTCCAACGGGGATAGATTGGTCGTCACGGTCGTGGAACTTCCTGTCGATCCTGATGCCATGGTTCGACGGGAGCGTGCCTGGGCCAAGGTCATTCGGGGCGATGTTCAGCCTCCCGATCCTGACAGCGATTGCGATCATTTACCTAAGACGGCGATCGATCTCCAATCGTCCAGACAAGAGTGAATGACGAAACAGCTCCCTAGCAGCTTTCATCAAATACAGAAACCCGTAAATCTACACTGGGCTGGCCTCCGGCAACGAAATGAGCAGTCATGACGACCCCGACCAGCAAGAAAAGATCGTCAGGTTCAACGAACTGCTGGCCAACATCGTCATCTACTCCACCGCCTGCGATATCACCGCCGCCGCCAACGAGCTCGCCGCCGAAGGCCACACCATCGACCCCGAAGACCTAGCCACGATCTCGCCCTAAATCAAAAGGACCATCCGCCGCTTCGAAGACTGCGTCCTCAACCTCACCCCGCCACACCAAGACCCACAAACGGAACTAGACCTGCAACCAGGATCGCTATTCTCGCCCATCAGCATCTAAGGGATTGTGAAAAGTGGAATCGGACGGCGCTTCACCGGTAAGAAGTGGACAATTCGCAGTGCACTATAAGTGCAGTATGATGCACTTATGGATGAGAGTACAACTGCCCTGGCATCCGCAATCGGCGCCCGGGTCAGGCAGGAGCGGCAGTCGCGGGGCTGGACCCTTGATCAGTTGGCGGATGCTGCAGGTGTAAGCCGCCGAATGGTGGTCAACGTCGAGCAGGGCGCCGCGAATCCAAGCGTTGGAACCCTGCTGAGGATCAGCGACGCGCTCGGAGTCGGGCTGCCGGCCTTGGTCGAATCGCCCCAGCCCAAACCGGTAAAGGTTACCCGCCGCGGTGAAGGAGCGGCATTGTGGAGCAGTGCTTCCGGTGGCCAAGGGGTGCTGGTGGCCGGCACAGAATCGCCGGACGTGGTTGAACTGTGGGATTGGACTTTGAGCCCGCGTGACAGTCACGTAAGCGAGGCCCACACACCGGGTACCAAGGAACTTTTGCAGGTTCAGGAAGGCACAGTGGTGGTCGAGGTCGCAGGGCAAGCGATCACCCTCGATACCGGTGACGCTGTCAGCTTCCCGGGCAACGTGGCGCATTCCTATGCCAATCCGGGCACGGAGCCGGCGAGGTTTTCCCTGGCCGTCTTCGAACCCGGCGTAGGGTCCGGACACCGGCATGAGTAAACGCGCAATCCGCGGCGCCGCAGTGCCACCATGGGGGCTGGCCGTTGCCGCGATGTTCTCGGTACAGCTGGGGTCCGCCCTTTCGGTAGACCTGATCCCTGTGGTGGGTGCGGCCGGCACCGCTTGGCTGAGGCTCAGCGTGGGAGCGCTCATCTTCCTGGCAGTGGCCCGGCCTCCGCTGCGTGCGGTACGCCGTCGCGATGTGCCGGTGCTCCTGGCACTGGGTGTCGCCACGGGGCTGATGACCATTGCCTTCCTCGCCGCGATCGAGCGCATCCCGCTCGGCACCGCCGTCGCGATCGAGTTCCTTGGCCCCTTGACCGTCGCCTCCGTGCGCAGTCACAACGCGAGGGCCCTTCTCTGGCCTGCGCTCGCACTGGTGGGAGTCGTCCAGCTCACCGACCCCTGGCAAGGGCAAGTCGACCTGGCGGGTATCGGGTTCGCCTGCCTCGCCGCCGGCGGGTGGGCGGCCTACATTCTGCTCACCCAACGCGTTGGCGATCGTTTCACTGGCATCGGGACACTTTCGCTCACGGTTCCCGTGGCTGCCCTCACGGCAGCGGTGGTAGGTATCCCGCAAGCCGCTGGACAGCTCACCTTCGGTGTCCTCGCTACCGCAGTCGCAGTGGCTGTCCTGATGCCCGTGTTGCCTTTCATCTTGGAGTTGCTCGCGTTGCGCCGGATGACTTCAGCCGCCTTCGGCACCCTGATGGCGCTCGAACCCGCCTTCGGCGTTCTCCTCGGACTGCTCGTGCTCCACCAGCAGCCCTCGCTCATCCAGTTTGTCGGCATCACGCTGGTGGTCCTCGCCGGCGCCGCAGCGCAACGAGGTGGTCGACGCCACCCGCTCACCACTGATCAGGCCGGGACCAGACCGGACCTCGACCTTGTCGGCTAGATAGGGAGCTGGAGTCCTTGACTTCAAGTTCGGGCTCAACAAGGGTGGAAGGGATCGATCCAAGCGACATTCTTGCGAAACAGGAGATCCACCATGACTCTTCCCAAAGGTTTGACTTCCGGCATCTGGCTGCTCGACATGGCTCACAGCGAGATCGGCTTTAGCGTCCGGCACGCCGGCATCAGCAAAGTCCGCGGACGCTTCACTGACGCGAGCGCCGAGGCCCGCGTCCGCGAGTCGTTGGCCGACGCTTCGCTCCACGCAACGGTCAAGACCGCGAGCTTCGACTCCGGCGATGCCAACCGTGACGCCCACGTCCGCGGCGCCGACTTTTTCGACGTCGAGAAGTTCCCGGAGATGACCTTCCGGGCCACCAGCGTAGAGGGCGACGGCGATGACTACACTCTGACGGGCGACCTCACCATCCGCGGGATCACCAAGCCGGTGGAGCTGGAAGTTGAGTTCACCGGCGTCGCGGTTGATCCTTTCGGCGCGACGCGCGCCGGGTTCTCCGCCGAAACCGAGATCAGCCGGAAGGACTTCGGACTGACGTGGAACGCCGCCCTGGAGACCGGCGGTTTCCTGGTGAGCGACAAGGTGAAGATCAACCTCGAGGCTGCCCTCGTGAAGCAGGCCGAGCCCGCCGCAGCCGAGTAGTCAGCGGCCGAGTAGGCAAGAGGTAGCCGGGCGGCCGCTCAACTCGCCGTGTAGGAGTTGAGCGGCCGGCCGGTGCCGCCATACGTGAGGTCCAAGACGAGAAGGCCTTTTTGTTCCAGGACGCTGAGGTAACGCTGCGCCGTCGGGCGGCTGACCCCAAGCTGTCCGGCGATTTCAGCGGCGCTGACGGGGCCCCCGGCGGCGCGGACGGCGTCGAGCGCTTTTTGCATGGTGGGCTGCAGGCGCGGCGCCGGAGCCGCGGGCCTGACCCCGGCGGAGCGCGCGTTGTAAAGGCTGTCAATGGTGGCTTGATCGGCAGTTGAAGCGGAATCCAGCTCCTGCCGCCAGCTCCGGTACGCCTCCAATTGCGTGCGGAGCCGGTCAAAGCTGAACGGCTTGACCATGTAATAGACCGCGCCGCTGGTCATCGCTGACTTGACGGTGGCCAGGTCCTGGGCCGCGGTAATGACGATGCAGTCGACGTCGGTTCCGGCCGCCTGCAGGGACCGCAGCATCGAGATCCCGTCCTCGTCCGGCAGGTGTACATCCAGCAAGAGCAAGTCCGGGTTGAGGCGCGCTATCGCCTCCCGCGCGGCTGCGGCGCTGTACACCTGACCGACACATTCGAAACCATCAACCCTGGCCACGCGGGCAGCGTGGATTCCGGCGACCCGGAAATCGTCGTCGACGACCAATGTCCTAATCAAGGTTTGGACTCCTTTCCATGTCCGCGCCGGTACGGGCGTTCCGGTAGTTGAAGCGACGGCAGAAAACGCACAAAACGTGCATTTTTGCGGCTAAGGCGCACAACTTACTGAAGACTTCTGGCCCGGATGCTCCCTTCCTAAGCTTGACACAGTTGCCGTGATCCACATCACGAATTCAAGGAAATCCCAATGAAGGGACTCCAAAGACAGAGAGGTCTTAGCGTTATGAATGCTATCCACCCCAACCGGCCGCCCGGGGCCCCCGAGAGGACTGAGGACGCCGCGGGCATCGACATCGTCGGGTTGACCAAGCGTTACCTCACTCCCAAGAACGAGACATTCACTGCCATCCGCGATGTGACGTTGAGGGTCGAACCCGGCCAGTTCTGCGCGATCGTCGGACCGACGGGCTGCGGCAAGTCGACCACCCTGGCCCAGGTCTCCGGCCTGGAACGGCCGAGCGCCGGCTCGGTGCGGGTCCACGACCAGCTGGTTGACGGCATCACCAATGGCGTCAGTTACATGTTCCAAGCAGACGCGCTCTTCCCGTGGAAGACCGTTCTCGGAAACGTTTTGATCGGCCCGGTCCTGCTCGGGACGCCGAAGAAGGAAGCCACCGTGCTCGCAAGGGACTGGCTGCGCCGCGTGGGCCTGGCCGGCTTCGAGGACCGTTATCCGCACCAGTTGTCCGGCGGCATGCGCAAGCGCGTCGCCATGGCGGCGGCGCTGATCAACAACCCGCGGATCCTCTTGATGGATGAGCCGTTCGGCGCCCTCGACGTGCAGACCAAGGCCATCATGCAGAATGAGCTGCTGGCGCTCTGGGAAGAACTGCGCCCCTCTGTCCTGTTCATCACGCACGACCTCGACGAGGCCGTGGCGCTCGCCGACAAGGTGGTCATCATGACCAGCAGCCCGGGAACCATCAAGGATGTCTTCGACATCGATCTGCCCCGGCCGCGTGGAGATGTCCAGAAGATCCGGCACGAGGAGCGGTTCCTGGAGCTGCAGGGCCAGATCTGGGAGTCCTTGAAGGACGAAGTCACTCGCGCTTACAAGCAATCGGCGGGTGTAGCAGCATGACAACCACAATCAGTAGAGGTGCTCCCGTGCAAGAGCAAGAGAAAGCACAAGCGAGTGAGCTCAAGGTTTCCGCCCGGCGTGCCATGAACCGTCGCACCACGTGGGTTTGGGCCGGCCGTGCCATTCTCGCGTTCGTTGTGATCGGTGGCTGGCAGTGGTTCACCACGGAGGGCTGGGTGGACAAGTTCTTCTTCGGCCAGCCGACCGAAATCTGGAACAGCCTGGTCAAGCTCTTCACCGAGGGCACGGCATTCGGCACCATTTGGGAAAACCTCTGGGTCACCATGCAGGAAGCGATTTACGGCTTCTTGCTCGGCACGCTCGTCGGCGTCGTGCTCGGGATCCTTTTGGGCTCGAACAAGTACCTGTCGGAAGTTGTCGGCCCGTATATCCGGATCGTGAACTCCATCCCCAGAATCGTGCTCGGCTCGATCTTCATCGTGGCGTTCGGCCTCGGCGTCTTCCCGAAGGTGCTGCTCGCAGCGGTCCTGGTCTTCTTCGTCGTCTTCTTCAACGCCTTCCAGGGTGTCCGTGAAGTGGACCAGAACCTGGTCGGAAACGTCCGAGTCCTGGGTGCATCGCCGCTCCAGGTAGCGATCCACGTGACCATTCCCTCGGCTATGACCTGGATCATCGCCAGCTTGCACACGGCATTCGGCTTCGCGATCATCGGCGCGCTTGTTGCTGAAGTGCTCGGTGCCCAGCAGGGAATCGGCCTGATCATCAGCCAGGCACAGGGAACCTTCGACCCCAACACAGTCTTCGCTTGCATGGTGATCATCGCAGTCATCACGCTCGGGGCGGAATACCTCATCGCCCTGCTAGAGCACACCCTGCTCAAGTGGCGGCCACCAAACCGTTCCGAAGCCCAGGCGATCTGACGCTCGCCGTTTTGCACTCCACTTACCCAACGCTCGAATCCTCACAATAGAAGGAAAAGCACAACCATGATGAAGAACAAGATCTACGCCGTCGGCGCTGCCGGAGTGATCGCACTGAGCCTCGCGGCTTGCGGCACCAGCTCCGCAAGCAGCAGCAGCACTGCGAGCGGCGGTGCTTCCGCGGACGCCGCCTCGATGCCCACCGTGAAGATGATGGTTGGCGGCATCGACAAGCAGATCTACCTGCCGTACCAGCTCGCAGAGCAGCTTGGCTACTACCAGAAGTACGGCGTGAAGGTGGAGCTCTCTACCGAGCAGCAGGGTGGCGTTGGCGCCGAAGACGCGATGGCATCGGGGCAGGTGGACATGGCCGGTGCCTGGTACGTCCACACCGTCGACTTCCAGTCCAAGGGCAAGAACGTCATCAACCTCGTACAGCTCTCGAGCGCACCGGGCGAACGCATCATGTGCAGCCCCAAGGCAAACGTGAAGACGGGTGCGGACCTCAAGGGCAAGACCGTCGGCGTTACCGACCTCGGCTCGGGAACCGATGAGCTCACCCAGTTCATCGCCGCGAAGGCCGGCCTCGCCAAGACTGACTACCACACGATCGCCGTCGGCGCCGGATCAACCGCCATCGCGGCCATCCAGCGCGGCTCCGCTGACTGCGTCATGACCACCCAGCCCACGGTCGGGGCCCTCGAGAGCAAGAACCTCGCCACTTCCGCGATTGACCTCGCCACCACTGAGGGTGCCACCGCAGCACTTGGCGGCACCCTGCCGTCGGCCGGCCTCCTCGCCCAGTCTGACTGGGTCAAGACCCACGAAGACGCAGCCCAGAAGGTTGTCAACGCCCTCGTCGACACGATGCACTGGATCAGCACCCACTCCGCCCAGGACATCGCCGACAAGCTGCCCCAGTCCTTCGTCCAGAACAGCACCATCTCCAAGGACCAGTACGTCGCAGCGCTGAACCAGGACAAGGGCCAGTTCCTCCCGGACGGCATCATGCCCGCCGGCGGCCCGAAGACCATCTTCGACGAAGAGAAGACCATCGGCGTTGACACCTCCAAGGTCAACATCCCCGACACTTTCACCCAGAAGTACGCCCAGGCCGCACTCAAGCTTGAGGGCTACACCGCTACCACCACCCCTGCCGGCAACGACGGCTAATCTCATCGCTGTATAGCTAGCCCCTAACAATCGGCCTGCGTGGTAATCCACGCAGGCCGATTGTTTTTGTTTCTTTACTTGCGGATGCGCGGAGTTAGAGCCGCCGCGTACTCCTTCGATTTCTCGTTAGCCATTCGTTGGATTTGAAGAATTTTGCCAGCTCCGGTCCGGCATTCTCGGAGATACGTGCGTTGCCATCGGTCATGTCAAACAGGGGAAGGTAGCCCTTTTGCTTGGCCAAATCATTCGCTATTTCGAGAACCGACTTTTCCTCGGATGATACCGGATCACCGCTGATCACTCGCTCGGCTATGTGCTCGCACCCGGACACTTGCAGTATGACCATGAGGTCGAAGTTTCTGAACTCGTGCTCACGCCAGATGCTCTTCAGTTGAAGAGGCCCGATGGTGCTGCTGTCGCCAGCCCTAACTTCATAGCTCGTCATGGGACCACCGCTAGGAACAGAACGGATTTCCTTACGAGGGACATGTTCATCTCCATTGGGCAGGTAGGCATTCCAAAACAGGACGGGCGGTCTGTTTAAAGTAGGCGACAATACTCGCTGCGTCCATCCTTGGCGGCCATCAGGGCCTCCCGCACTCGTCCAAACGGAGCCGCGGGAACGGACCCGGATCTCAAAATTGATAGTGAGCTATTGATTTTTCCCATCAGTCTCAACTAGTGTCTGACCACCACCGATGATGAAACGAGAAAATCTCGCTCCGTCGGCAGACTTTTGGGGGGAATTCGTCATGCCTAATGGTCGTAAGATCCTTTGTTCAATCGCACTATCTTCAGTTCTGGTTTTCTCGGGCACCAACGCCGCCACCGCCCGGGCCGCCACCACCGAGTCGACTGCGGCTCCGGCCGCTCCGATTGTTGGTGCAACTACGGAGCCGCAGGTCGCCAAGGTCTGGAACGTCTGGCAAGACAACTTTTACAGCGAGGGGACGTGCAAAAAGGCCTCCTTCCCGATCCTCTATACGCACCCTTATATTCTTGACTATCGCTGTCTTCAGAATCGTCCCGGTTCTTTCAACGCCGGCCGCTGGTCGCTTTGGGTTCTGGTTCCTGATTCTGTCTAAACGAAGCGGAGGTCGCCACGCCCTATGAAGGCAAAGAGCGAAACAACCAGCGGCCAGAAGTTGCGCCCTGTCCGCGAAGGTTCCTCGGTGGAAGTATGTGGACGCCTGTTCACCGGAACCGACGGGCACACTTATGCGCGTCCGAGACTTCACCCCGATGAACCGCACACCGGTTTGAGGGAACAAGCCGAACGGGACTCGACGCCAAACAGAATCAGAGTCACGGGCTTGGGAACGCAAGAACGGCAGTTCGGCGGAGCCGAGGGCTCTTGGCATACCATTCGTGGCATTCTCAGAGGCATGTGCATCGAAGCCAAGGCAGTGCTCGATCCTCCCGAGCACTGGCTCGACACCTGGGCGGGAGCAGCCTCTAGATACTCAGAATCGGACCCTCATGCGCCAACCGAGTGGTTCCTTAGCCCAGACCGCCAGGAGTTCCTGGAGAGAATCTTTGCCATGATCGATGAGCGTAAAGACTTTTGTCCGCGTATCTCGTCGGGACTTAGCGGTACCGATAACGGCACCTTCTGCGTCAACATAAATATCATGGCGATCAACGAGAGTTTCGCGGCTTGGGCAGAAAACTACAGCCCGGATGACCTCCTTGTCCGATCTTTCGTTAGGGCGCTCTAGGGGCAGATTCATAACGACGCTAGGCAATCATCGGCATAAGCAAGGGCGGCCAGCACGGATAACATGGTGGCCGCCCTCGCTTGCCAGTGTCTAGACGTCGATGCTGGCCATGTTGGGGTAGCGCGCTCCGGCAGTAGACCCTGCCGGGGCCAGTTCGTCGAGGCGCTTCAGATCATCTTCGGAGAGTTCGACGGCGGTGGCCCCCAGGTTCTCGGCCAGGCGTTCGCGCTTCTTGGTGCCGGGGATCGGGACGATGTGCTCGCCCTGTGCCAGCAGCCAGGCCAGGGCCAACTGTCCGGGAGTGCATCCCTTCTGGTCGGCGAGTTCTTTCACCCGGTCCACGAGTTCCAGGTTTCGCTTGAAGTTCTCGCCTTGGAAGCGAGGGGAGTGGCGGCGGAAGTCGTTCTCCGCGAAGTCGGCCTCGCTGCGGATCTGCCCGGTCAGGAAACCGCGGCCGAGCGGGCTGTAGGGGACGAATCCGATGCCCAGCTCTGCCAGGACGGGGAAGACTTTCGTTTCGGGCTCCCGTTCCCAGAGGGAGTACTCGGTCTGCAATGCGGTGATGGGATGTACCGCGTGGGCGCGGCGAATGGTGTCCGGCGCGGCCTCGGACAGTCCAAGGTGCCTGACCTTTCCGGCCTGGACCAGTTCGGCCATGGCGCCCACGGTGTCCTCGATGGGGACGGTCTTGTCCACCCGGTGCTGGTAGTACAGGTCTATGTAGTCCACGCCGAGGCGTTGCAGGCTGGCGTCGCAGGCAGAGCGGACGTATTCGGGCCTGCCGTTGACGCCCACGAAGGAGCCGTCGTCGCGCCGTTCGTTCCCGAACTTCGTGGCCAGAACGACGTCGTCTCGACGGTCCGCGATGGCCTTGCCCACCAGCTTTTCGTTGGTGAAGGGTCCATACATGTCGGCGGTATCCAGCAGGCTGCCGCCGGCGTCGAGGAATGCATGGATGGTGGCAATGGATTCGCTTTCGTCTCCTTCCCCGTAGAACTCACTCATGCCCATGCAGCCGAGGCCGAGGGCAGAAACGGTCAGTGAACCAAGCGTGCGGTTTTCCATGGGGTTCTCTCCTATAGGTGGCAGAACGTGCTGGACGGCAGGACGGTGCTCAGAGAGGGGTGCGGGTAGGGCCACTATAGGCACGTTGGCGGAGGAGGGACAACGTGAGGGCGGGAACGGGCCGCCGGACCGCGGCGGAAAGTAAATTGGTGTTGGAACACGACTTGCCGTCCAGCTAAGTCGACCGCCAAGGGAAGCAGGAAAAGGGAAATGAGCGAAACCGCGCTGCGTGCTGCGAACGTCATTCTGATGGTGGCGCAATGACGGCCCGACTGCGGGTGTGCCTGCCCGATCAGAAACTCCTGGACGTCATGGAACCCTCCGCCGACGTCGAGTTCGTGGTGTGGGACCTGACTGGCCCCGCCCCGGCGGACGGTTTCGACCTGCTGGTGCCGCCTTATTTGGGCCGGCCAGACGCGCTTGCGGCGCTGGAGGGTGTGACGGTCCGGCTGGTGCAGAGCCAGTCGATCGGGTACGACGGCGTCGCTGACGTCTTGCCGTCTGGTTGCGCCTTCGCGAACGCGGCAGGAGTCCATGAGACGTCGACGGCGGAACTCGCCTTGGGGATGATAATCGCCAGCCAGCGCGGGATTCCGGAGTTTGTGCGTAACCAGGAGTCCGGAATATGGGCCAACGGCCAGCGTCCCAGCTTGGCGGACCGCAGGGTTCTCCTTGTTGGCTACGGGGGAGTGGGCAAGGCCATTGGAGCCAGGCTGTTGCCGTTCGAAACGCTGGTGATGCGGATGGCAAGCCGCGAACGGGACGATGAACATGGCCGGATCTACGGCATCGATTCACTGTACGAACAATTGCCGTTGAACGAGATCGTGGTGGTCAGCGTACCGCTGTCCGAGCAAACCCGTGGGCTGGTTGATGCCCGGTTCCTCGCGGCTATGCCGGACGGGGCGTTGTTGGTGAACGTGGCGCGAGGTCCCGTGGTAGATACGGAAGCCTTGCTGCGGGAAACGTCGTCGGGACGGTTACGCGCTGCTTTGGATGTGACAGACCCGGAGCCGCTGCCGGCCGACCATCCTTTATGGACGGCCCCCGGTGTGCTGATCACGCCTCACGTGGGAGGGGCGAGCTCGGCGATGTTCCCCCGGATGGTCCGGCTGATCGAGAAGCAGATCTCGTTGCTGCTCGCTGGGGAGCCGCCCGCGAACGTGGTGCTGGGCAAAAAATCAGTGGCTGGCTAGGTGACTGAGGGGGCACGCGGAGCGTAGGTATTCCGGCCTGTCGTTGCTGGCCGCCCAGGAGCCATGGTCGCCGCATTCGTCCCCGAACTTCGTGGCCAGAACGATGTTTCGCCCTTCCCCTTGCTGCAGCAAGGGGAAAGTACGACGTCGGCGCGGTTGGCCTGCTGATGTTCCCGCCAAAGTACCTCGCCCGGGCCCAACTCGAGTCGTTGCGCTCCGCGGAGAGCGAGAATAGCCTGCATCTAGCCTCTAAGTTGCAATAGGAGATCCTCGTCATGTCAGTAGCGGAAAACAACACGCGGCGCCTGCGCCTGATTCTGGAACTTCTTGGGGATCAACCTGACGGCCTATATAAGACCACCGGTTCTGATGGAATCTTCCCACAAGTCTTCGAACGTATCCCCCCTGAGGGCCCGGAGTCACTGCCTGTATCAGATGGTAGGACTCGGGCGGAAGTGAACTTGGCTTGGTCGACGGTGGACCTCGTGAAGGCCGGATGGTTAGAAAAGAGCGGTACGGGTCTGTGGAAGATCACGGATGACGGAAGACGGGCGCTCCTCGATTTCCCTGACGCCTTGGCGCTGGCGGCCGAAGCCAGAAACCGCTACAACGCCTGGAGCGCACTCAGCGCCGAAAAGAAGAGGGAGCAGCTTCGGGACACGATCGTCGCGGGGAACAGGGATGAGGAGATCATTCGGGATGCAGCTCTGGCGTTTGCCCAGCGCGGTCTGCAAGAAGGAGGCTCCGTATTCTCGGAAGGCAGGATCGTGTGGGCAAGAGGACCGGTTAACGAGCTTCTCGGGGTCTTCGTCGAGGCGCCCGAAACCGATGCCGGGAACTTTGTGGGCAAGCTCAAAATGCAGCTCGCCGACGTTTCCGACGACGCACGGCTGCTGATGGCGGAACTGGTGTGCTGGCAGTTACTTCCGATTAGTCCGAACCGAATCGGTGAACGTGCCAAGAAGGAACG
The DNA here is from genome assembly GCF_030209795.1 of Arthrobacter sp. efr-133-R2A-63. Lineage (NCBI taxonomy): Bacteria > Bacillati > Actinomycetota > Actinomycetes > Micrococcales > Micrococcaceae > Arthrobacter > Arthrobacter sp. efr-133-R2A-63. Next base: position 25,934 of record NZ_JARVRG010000014.1, read on the forward strand.
CGTGCAGACGCTACTGGGATACATGGATCATCCGGTACAGATTCCGGCCGAAATCATCAAAGCCTTCAAGGTCGGAAGCTTCGACCCTGGGCAGGCCATGAATAACAAACTTTACGAAGCGCTCGTCTTGATCATCCGGCTGCTCGACGCCTGGCTAGACAAATCCGAAACCGAAAAGGAACTGCTTCTAGCTGATGTCTGGGCGTGGCGACAATTCGTCAACGAGCTCCCTGGACACGGCTTTCGCACTCAAAGGAATGCCCTGATTTACCTTGTCCACCCGCAGTACATAACACCGATTGTTTCCGAGGACCACAAGGCCCGGATCCATGCCGCTTTCACGGGCGAAATCACTGAACCCACTGGAGACGTCGACCGCGACTTGCTCGCTATCGTGCTGAAGCTCCAGCAGAAAACGGGGCAGCCGGTGGGCTTCTATGCGGATGCGCTGAAGAACGAATGGAATGTCTCGCCAACAGCAGATCAATCCATCAGGTCCCCGGAGGTGACAAACGACGAGGACGTACTTTCGCCAATGTTGGGGGAACGGCGCGAATTCATCCCTGCAAACCAAGCCTTGGCGCAGGAACTTTTCATCGACGAAGGGTGGCTGCAGAAGCAGTTGAATCTGCTTGAACGACGTGGGCAGATCATTCTCTATGGACCTCCCGGCACAGGAAAAACCTATGTCGCGATGCGACTAGCCGAGCATGTCGCGGGAGACGCCAAGTACACGGAAATTGTCCAGTTCCATCCCAGCTACTCCTATGAAGACTTCTTCCAGGGATATCGTCCGGTGACCTCGGACAACGGCTCACTGACTTACAAGCTCCAGGACGGGCCGCTTCGGAGGATCGTCGACCAAGCGGTCAAAAATCCCGAGTTTAACTACGTGCTCATCATCGACGAAATCAACCGGGGCAACCTTGCAAAGATATTCGGGGAGCTCTATTTCTTGCTGGAATACCGTGACACTCCGATCAAGTTGCAGTACAGCGAGAGCGATGACGACTCCTTCACGCTGCCGTCAAATCTTTTCCTCATCGGCACCATGAACACCAGCGACCGTTCCATAGCTCTTTTTGATGCGGCGATGCGCCGGCGCTTTTCGTTTGTCGAGCTGCACCCGCAGCGAGAGCCAGCCCAATCGGTTTTGCGCAAGTGGCTCGCCCACCATGGGTTGGGCAACGAAGCGGCGGACCTCCTCGATGCCGTCAACCGCAGAATCGGCGACTCGGACTTCCAGATCGGTCCCAGTTACCTCATGCCCAAGAACAAGGAGTTCCTCCCAGGTCAGATTGAAGAGATCTGGGAATATGAGATTCTGCCTCTTCTCGCCGAACACCATTACGGTGAGGGCTTACATGTCGAGCAGGTTTATAGCCTGGCCACACTTCGGGCAGGGTTAGCTCCAGCACCTGCGCCTGAGAATCCGGATGAAGCGATCAACGAAGAATGAAGCGGGTACACCTCGCCGAGGGAGCGGTTCCCCTCACGATCCAGCTTCCGACCGATGTCGCTGCTGCACTGTGCAAATTCGAGGTCGCCACCACGACTCCAGCTGGGGCCGGTGAGTGGATAGTGTCAAATATCCGGAAAGTCGGCGTCGTCCGCGTCGGAGACTACCAGATCGACATCCGGCCAAAGGTCTCGATTCCACGGCTCTTTTTCCTGATGGGCTTCTCGGCGGAACGGGATTTCTGGAAACGACACGACGTCACTATCGACCTGGACGATGAATTGCTCAACACCGTGGCTGAGGCTTTCATTCGTCAAACCGGAAAGGCAATTGGACAGGGGCTACTGCAAGGGTACGAAACCATTGACGAGTCGCTTCACATATTCCGGGGAAGGCTCGATGTGGCTGCGCAAGTTGGCCGGCGCGGCGGACTGGTCCTACCAGCGCAAGTCGTTTTCGATGAGTTCACTATCGACATCGCTGAAAACAAGATGCTGTTAGGCGCTGCGCAAAGACTTCTGCGAATGCCGTCGCTGGCTCGAAAGCACCGCACGGTTCTCAAAAAACTGACGCAAAGCCTGGACGGAGTTAGCACTTTGCCCCATGGCATCGGCTTGCCTACCGTGCATTTCACCCGACTAAACGCCCGATATCGGGACGCCGTCATCTTGGCACAGCTCATCCTTCGAAACACATCTTTGGAACAGCGTCCAGGAGAAATCGTCGCCACAGCATTCCTGTTCGACATGTGGCAGATCTTCGAAGACTTCGTGACCACGGCTCTGGGAGACAGCCTTAGAGAAATAGGAGGATCTGTCGAAGCCCAAGTCAAAGGCGAGTGCCTTGATATTGGCGGCAACATCAACTTACGGCCTGATCTCATTTGGAAGGACGGGGCGCGTGTAAACGCGGTCATCGACGCTAAATACAAAGCACCCAAAAATTCCACTTATCCCAATGCGGACATTTACCAGATGCTCGCCTACTGCGTCCGGTTCGCGCTTCGCACGGGACACCTCATCTACGCCAAAGGCGAGGAAGAACCGCATGTCCACGAAATCATTGGCCATAACGCCAGTATCCAATGCCATGCCGTCGACCTTGATCAAGACCCTGCCTCACTCCTTCAGCAGATGGGCCGCATCGCTCTCAAGATCCACGAATGCGTCGAATAGATGGCAGCGGTGCGATCCGAAATGCCCACGTCCGCGGCGCCCCGCTGCGGTCCCCTCGTTGCTGTGGTCGCGCCGCTGAAGGCGGTCGTTGCTACGAGTACCGATATCGGGATTCCGTCCCAAAAATGGGCCTGCCATGTCACCGAGCGCGGCCTCGGCCGTGGTGAGATCGGCTAACGGTTAGCTCCCCAGATGCCAAGAATAGCTGGAGGCGTTCCAGTTGACGGTTGCGGAGAAACGATAGCCGGACGAGGACCCGTCTGCATTGGTTTTGTTGACGGCAATGCATTGGAACGTCCCCGTGATTGCCGTCAGGTCATCCGATGAGCCACCGCCCAGCGGAGTGCACGAGGCAAGAGTAATAGGCCCAGTGAGAATTCCCTCAGTGACGCGCGACTGTGCATCCTTTAGGACGGAATCCTCCAAGGCCGTGACTATTGACTGCCGCCGCTTACGCTCAGACGCATCAGCGGCTTGTTTTGCGGCCGCCGCTGATGCTGATGCCTGAGCATCATCAGCATCACGCTTTTTCGAGGCTTCAGCGGATGCTGTTGCGGCGGCCTGTTCCGCGTTCACCTGATTTGAGTGCTGAAGGGTTAAAGCGATTCCGATCCCGCTAGCCACCATGATCAGGACGGCCGCGACAATGAATACCGCACGTTTGTTGATTTTCGCAAAACGGCGTTGAGCATCATAGCCAGAACCGCAATTCGGGCAAAAGCTGCCAAAGGTCGTGGTTTGAACGCTGCATTTTGGACAAACCTTCGTGGGCGGATCTGTTGCTATGGTTGAAGCTTCTGCACGCCCGGACGGATCGGTATCTTGGAGGAGACCATCGTTGGGGATCGAAGGGTCATCGCTCTGCCTGAGGTCATCCTCAGGCGAACCATGCGACTGTGGTTTATTCACGGTGTGCCTCCATGCGCCATTTCACAAACGCCCGCGTTTCTGTTCATTTCAAACAACAAGAATCCTCAGCATTCACCTGAGGGTTGAAGACTAAGCCAAGGGTTAGCCAATTGCAAAATGAATCATACGCTGGCACCTGCGATTTGCGCCTACTTTGATTCAAATCTGAGGATTCGCAACGCTCGAATTGGCTAATGACGCGCAGCCAGAAAGACGCCCTGCGCCTATTCTTGGTCGCCTCCGGTGCACCGAACTGCGGTTAACGGGTCTGAGTCGCTCACCCGGGTACCCAGCTCTCGGCCCGTGTTAAGGCAAGCTTCAGCTCCCGGCCGCCCGCCTCTTCCAGTAGCGCCAAGTCACCCACCACGACGAGCAGGCTCCGTGCCCGGGACAATCCCACATAGAGCTGCTCGGCCGCCCGGTCCATGTCCTTGAAGCCGTTGACGCATAAGACCACAACGGATCGTTCCAGCCCTTTGAAGCCGAGCACATGACCATAGAATTCAGCTTCCCCTGCGTGGAATTCGCGCCAGTAGTCTTCGGTGGCCCCGCGTTCGTAGAAGTCGAGATGCACCGGATGACGCTCTTTGGTGGTGAGGAGCGCGATTTGGTTGTTGGTCCACCCCTCGGCGATGAGCGAGTCTACGCAGTCTCCGGCGACGTCGAGAGCCTCGTTTGTGGGGCAATCCACTAGCCTGACGGGTAAGCCCGTGCTGCCGCGAGGCGTGAAGTGCTCTCCGGCGAAGGGCTTGAAGGTTTCGGCGATCTTTCGGGTGTTTCGGAGGTTGTCATCAATGTGGATGGGCACAAAACTTGCCGTGGGCCCATGAGTCAGGTCCGCCGTCGCGCCTCCCCACCTGCGGTAGACGTCCTGGCGGTCATCCATGAACGCGAAGACCTCACCGCCGTCGGGGTCCTTAGTACAGGCCAGCAGCGCTTCCCACCACAGCGGGGCAAAGTCTTGCGCTTCATCGACGACGACGGCGTCCAGCCGCTCGTGCTGCTCCAGCCCGGCCGCGAGTTCTTTGAGGAGCCGCGGCATCTCCTCGTCGAAGTAGGCCTGCCCGGAACCGTCAGGAACGCCAAGCCCGCGCACGTATTCGTGGAATTCGCCGGTGAAGACGGGCTTGGCTTGACGCCAAGTGGAAACCCGGTCCTGCAGGTATTGTCCGAGGCCCTTGTTGTAGCAGAAGAGACCGACGCGCTTGCCCTGTTTGCTGAGCAGGCGGGCCTTCTCCACTGCCAGCCAGGTCTTCCCGCTGCCCGCACCACCGGTAAACCGGATCCGAGGGAGTGATCGTGTTGCTTGGAGCAACACTGCCTGACGTTCGGTGAGGTGGTCTTGCGCGTCTTCATCCTCTTTGGGATTGCGGGAGGTCCCGACGACGGTGTCCAAGTCTCCGCTCAGCTGACGGACGATGCGTTCCAGGAAGGCCGGGGCCAATGGGGAGGCCCCGCCACCTTCGTTCTCTATTGCCCGCCGCACCAGTTCGGCGGGGGACTGGTTGTCGGTCTGGTCAAGGATGAGCGAGCGGGCGCAGCCAGCCATAGCCCAGTCGTGGGGTACGCCCGTGTAGGGCAGGCTCACCATGTATGCGCAGCGGCTGCTCAGCCGTGAACCAAGTTGTTTCTCGAGCCAGTTCTTGAAGGCGTGCAGGGAGCTCTGCGACTGCGCGACGGGACTCTGGATCTTGTGTTTTCCGTTTCGATCGGACTGATACCACTGCCCATTGGCAATGGTGACCTGTCCACCTTTGACCTCGATGGCCGCTATCCCGACATTAGGCCAGAGGACGAGCATGTCGATCTCGTGCTCTGCCCGGCCGTCGCGCACCTGGACCGAGTGGGCCAGGACTGCGTCGTCGGGGAGACTCTTCCGCAGGGCGTCCCAGACAGCTTTCTCGGCCAGCTGACCGTCGCCGAATTCCGGTTCCTCCGGTATGCACGTCATAGCTGCTCCCACCCTGACTGACCGTCCTTCCTGTCTTTCGCTGATCCAAACGTTAGCCAGCGGACGGCTTCCTCGCTGAAGCGACACGAACGCGTCTCGTCAAGCCCGGATTCCCCGCGAAAATAATCCCCCGCTTATGCCAAACGGATCTTCTCGGCATCATCGCACTGCCTGCCGTATCTCAGGCCTTCAAGTATTTGGTGTCCTGCCTCAAGAGGCGGAACTGCTTGCAAGTACCAATTTGGAACATTCTCGTCCGGCGGCGACCAGCCATTTCGAAGGAGGTAGTCGGCGTCGATGGGCCATTGTTCTCCTGGCAGAAACTCCGCCGACACAATTTCGCACCAAACACCGTCCGCGCTCAGGCTGGCCTGGGCGTAGGGTCGGTTCGGTCCGTCGGCGTTGTCACCGTAGTCAATGCTCAGGAACGAATTCCATTGCATGTTTGCAAGAACTTCGCTTACTTGTTCGCCTGCTCTTGCCCAACGTTCCTGAACGACGTGAGCGTCTTTGAGAGCCCTGACAATGCCATCGAACTCGCCCTCGATTTCCGGAGGCTGAACGGCACCGATCACGGACTCCCAAGCCCCAAAGTACCTTCGGATTGCGATGACAGACGGTCGCTCACGGCGAGCCCAGGTTTCGGCAATTACCCAGCTGTCGTAGCTTGCCACATCTTTTGGCGACCCAAAGTGGTGGTAGTCGTTCATGAATGCCGCTGCCGCTTCACGGTACTCAGCACCGCTGAACGTGACTTTTGCCGGAGGGGCATCCAGATCGTGCCTCAGCGATGCATCCGCAAGCATTCCTGGTTTTCGGAGCAGCGCCACGGCGATGTCGATGTCGAGTTGTTTTCCGAGCGCGACCAAAACAATAGGGATCTCGGAGGGAGCTATTCCGGAGTTCTTGAGCCTGCCAATGAGTCGCTCTTCATTCAGCAAAGCCTTGGAGGTCGAGTTACAGCGCATCCTCAAGGACCTTGTCCGCTCTGCTTCGGCACGATCGGCGACGCGAGAACTAAGGAGATCCAGAGTCTTGTAGCTTCTTAGGTTCGCCGCAGAAGCAATTGTCAGCAAGGGATCACCGGCCAAAAATGATCGCACGGCTTGCCCGGTTGTTTTGCGCGGATCAGCAGGTACCTCATCAAGCGAAGACTCTATTTCCTCCAACTTGGCCACCTAATCTTGAACAGCGCGGAGAGCATCCGTCCACGTTCCGTAGATGTTTCGCACCGAAGCTCCCACTGGCCTCGGCCGGCCCGCGGCAACTTCCTGCTTGACCCATTCGTCGTAGGCTGCGTATGTTGCCTTAGTTCCGGCGAGAGTGGACGTGAAACAGAAGTCCCGAACGGCGTCGTCGTATTCTTCCCGAGTGAACTTCAGCAGTCCCTTGGTGCGCCCTTGCTTGGTGGTCCCGATGCCCATAGCCTCGAGCGCTTCGTTCCATCCACCGAACCGCTTCATGACGGTCTGACGCGTGGGAGGCCAAGGAAATGCACCCTGCCTTGAAACCAGACCAAGCGCAATCACGAGTTCGTCCCGGAGCTCGTCATAGCGTTTGCCCGTAATGCTAGCCTCTGGCTGCTCGGTAAGGCGCCTCTGGGCAGCACCAACGACACCGAGGATCGTGGCAACGTCACTTGGGGTGGCCTCGGCAGATTCGAGCGCTGCCCGAAGTTCCCTTATGAGTGACAGGTCGAGGTTAACCGCCGCCCATTCGGGAGCCGGGGCAAGGCCCAACTCTGCGCCGAGCAGATACCAGACCCCGGCGGCGAGCGCCTCCTTCGAGAAGATGTCCTCGGCTTGGTACTTGTCGAAAACAATCGTGGATGCTTTCAAAGCCTCCTCGGCAAGATCGACGTCGATTGCCGGGTACAGGGCCTGTAGCTTCATCACGGCGTCCGGCCGGGTTACTCCACGCTTGGCCATCTGCCGGGCAGTTTCGCCGTAAATCAGAAGAAACTCTTGATGGGCGGCCCTCACTGAAGCTTCCTTCGCCGCAATTCGGTTCCGCCGCGACTGCTCGGCGTTCGTGCCACCGACCTTCGAAATGATCTGCCGGACCCGCTCGCGGGTGATACCGAAGCTCTGGCCGATAGAGTCCAGGGTCTCGCCGTCTGAGTAGCGTTCCACCATCGCGGTGTCGCGCTGCTCCCGACTGAGTTCAGGAGTAGTTGTCATGGTCACATTCTTATCAGTAGGTTCGGACAATATTTCGCAACTGCTAGGTAGGATTAGTTGCCGCGGTGGGTGCCCCGGCGTTGGTTTTGACAAGCAACTTCAGAAACAACTGGTTCGGCTGGGCCGCCGGCAACACGCGCCGGATGTCCTCCAGCGCTCGTAGCGGATCGATGCCGGCGACCGTCGCCCCATAAAGAGCCGCCACCGTCGGGGTCCGAGACTCTGCCCGCACGCAATGCAGCAGCACCGTTTTGCCTTCGGACCGGAAGAGTTCGACGGCGGCAGAGGCCTCTCTCAGCACGAAACCCGGTTGGCCGTTGTCGCCGGCCTCCGCAGAATCCACGACCCAGAAGGTCGCTTGATCACAGGACGGGACATCCGGCACGTCCTCCACGCCCAGCCTGCACAGGGACACAACGGCATCGATTCCGAGCTCCGCAACCCGCGCAAGGGATCTAACCCCACCCAGCCACACGCCGTCGTCGTGCGGGTGCTTGACCAGCACATCGGTGCGGCCCCACATGCTGTAGTCCTGATGCGCGGCGCGGGGCCAGACGTGATCGCGGCGACCGTCGCCGCGGGCGAGCTCCATGCCGAGGGTCATGAGGTCGCGGGCGTGCAACCCTGGCCAGCCGTGCAGGCTCCGCCGCCATTCGAAGGGCACCGCGGTGTAACCGTGCGCAGCTCCCAAAAGGCCGCCGGCGATTGCGGCCACGGTGTCCGTGTCGCGCCCGCCACGGACGGCCTCCTCCAAAGACGCCCGCAGATGCGCCGGACCCGACGTCGACAGGCCAGCAAGGTGGATGGCGCTCCAGGCTCCCTGGAGTGCTTCCACCACCCAGCCGTTGTGTTCGAAGTCCCGCGGTCGAGACCGTTCGGCCCTTTCGATGCGCTTGAGCCAGACGGCCGCCCGCCCGGGAGGCAGAAGAGGGAGGCCAGCCCGGACATCGAGCTCTCCGGTCAGGACGGCCTTTCGGATGGCGACGCACCAGAGCCCGCAGGCTTCCTGTGCGTCCGGATCGGTATGGGTCAGCGCGCTGACCACTGCCGCCTCAGCCATCAAGGAAGCCGGGTCCCGGTCCAGGTAGGCGAGGGCCAACGGCGCGGTTCGCATGAGGGATCCGTTGCCCGCGCTGCGGCCGGTACAGGAGTGGAAGTCCGCGGCCGCGGCAGTGAAATCGGCGGCGTGGACCTTGTCCCGGCCAGCCGCCGAAGCGAGCCGGCGCGCCGCCGCAATGACCGAGCTGGTCTGTGCGCCCACGTCCTTTGCGTCCGTGGCCCAAGCGGCCCATGCCCTCACAATCATGGTCAGGACGGCTGGCGAACCCGAACCCGCGGCGGAAGAAGACTCGAGCAATGCCTGCGCGATCGGGATGGCCATGGACGTGTCGTCGGTCCACTCCGACGGCGCGAAGCCGAATGGACCGCCACCTTTCATGGTTACCTCGGCGCCGTCGGGAAGCGGAGCACCGAATTCGTAGCCTGCGCCGAGCGCGTCTCCCGCGGCCATGGCGACCAGGACTCCGGCGGCGCGGTCATTCTGCAATGGGTTCAGTATCATGCGATCTCCATCAGGCGGTGTTTGGTGTTCCATCCGGTCAGGTGTGCCAGTTCGGGCTGGCGGTCGGGGAGTGCGACGGCGATGCCCGCGCCTTCCAGCGCTCCGGTCCGCCCGCCGACGTTGCGGCTGCGCAGGGAACCGTGCTGCCGGACCTCGACAGTAGTCAGGCGGTCGTCGAACGATCCGAAGCTCATGGCCTGCACAGCCGCGGCGAAGTCTCGAGCACGCTGACCCGGCATGGCCCCGGCAGACAGGAGGTTGAGCGGCAGCAGTTCTACGTCCAGGAGGGCGGATTCAACGAGTTGGCGGTAGTGCCTGCGGAACAGTGTGTGCGTGCCGAAGACCTCAAGCAGAAGTGGCTGACGTCCCAGCCCGATCACCACTCCGCGTTGGCCTTCAATTGGGTTCGGGGCATCGGCGACGTCGAAACGCCGGTTAGCACGGTGGGCGTCGAGGTGGTCCAGCAGGGAACTCGTCGCCGACGGGCCGCGGGCGGCGTCGAAGCGACGGACCCGCTCCCAGATGCGGTCCTGCCGGCCAGCGCCGCCGCGTTCCTCCGTGCGGGAAACGAGCTCCGCCCTGACGTTCAGGGGAGCGCGCCGGCCCTGGCGGCGGTGGTTGGTCTCGCCTGCTTGCCAGCGGCCGGCCTCCACGCAGTAGGTGTCGATGTCGCGGGTCTCGCCTGCTCCGAGGACGACGTCGCGGGCGCAGGTCCGGTGCTGCTGGCCGCCCTCGAGCAGCTCACCTTCCAGGAGAAGCGCGGGCCTGGGGCCGTTGTTGGTGACTGTCAGCTTGCCCACTTGGGCTCCGCTGGCGAGTTCTGTCACGACGATGTCCGCATGGGTGCCGGTGCTGATGCCCAGCTGTCCGGGGCCTGCCGTCCAGACGGGAAAGATGGTCAGCGGGCCGAGCGTGCTGCCGACGCCGACGTGAAGCTGTTGAACCCTCATGGGAACCTCCCGATGATTTATCGCAAATCTGCGCTAACTGAAATAAGTATGCGCCGCTTGCTTCTTTTGCGCAACCCTGCGATAAATGGTTCTGTGAAGGATTCCAAAGACAGCTCCGGACTCTCCCTGCTCGACTACCCCCGGCCGTCGGTTGCGGTGGACGCGGCGGTGCTGACAGTGGCGGAGGGCAGTGTTTGTGTGCTCCTTGTCCGGCGGGACCAGGGAGACCGGGCAGGCGAGTGGGCGCTGCCGGGCACCTTCCTTCGCGAGCGCGAGCGGCTGAATGACGCGGTGCTGCGGTGCCTCCGCGAGAAGGCCGGTATCTCAGGCCGCGTTCCGCGGCAGCTGCACGTTTTCGACGACCCCGCTCGGGACGACCGCGGCTGGGTGCTCTCTGTGGCGCACGTTGATGTGGTTCCGTTGGCGGCGCTGGGGGAGGCGCTCAAGTCCGACGGCGTCAGGCTGGCTTCGGTGACTGACGAACCTAGGGTCGTGGCTGGGTTGCCATACGGTCATACGGACATCGTGGCGAAGGCTGTGGAATGGATGCGGGCCGCTTATGCGGAGATGCCGGATTCGGGTGCATTGTTGGATGAGCCGTTCACGCTGCGTGACTTGCGAACGCTGCATGAAGCGGTGGCGGGGGAGACATTGATGCGGGACACGTTCCGGCGGTTCATGGAGCCGAAGCTTGAGGGGACCGGGCAGATGTCGGACGGGACGCGGGGGAGGCCGTCGCGGTTGTGGGTGCGGGCATCTTCTCAGAGACACGCAGAATGAACGCGGAACACTTCACACCCGTCATGCCTCGGACATTCCGGCAAAACCCAATTCCTTCAATGCATTGTCGAGCACTCCCCACACTTCGGCCGTTCCCGCGGACCGCGGCCAGTAGGCCATGTCGAGAAGCTGCCGACGCAAAATGAGTTCGTCGTCCGCGAGGCCCCCGTTGTACGCGGGGGCCAAAAGGTAAGAGTGGTTGTCGGTGGCGTAGGCGGCCAGCATGTCCAAGAAGATTTCCAGCTCTCTTCCGGCCCTCGCGATGGAGGCGCGCAGCTCGGCCGCGGTAGCGTCAGGTGCGGGTGCGTCAGCCATGTGGAGTATGCCCAATTTCCCTTCCCAGACAAGCTTCTGCAGTGGCTCCTGGAAGAGCGAGAGGACCGTTCCCATCCTGTGCTGCTTCGAGGCGTCGACCGGAAGGGCTCGCCGGACGTCATGAACGATTTCATGAAAATGGTCGTCGGCGAGTCCGAAGCCAACAAACAAGAGGTGGTGAGTCAGTAGATGCGCTTTGACTAGCGCAGACAGGGCATCCCGATTGCTGTTGTAGCCGAGGTAGTCATCACGAGTCAGGACAATACTTTCCGGTTGGCTGACCGAGCCATGCAGCTTTAGGAGCCAGCTGCTCCCTTCGGCCGGGATATTCTCTGGCATGACTGTCCGTGGCCTTTGGGCATCCTTACAGGCCATTTCAAAAAGCCTGTCGTAGTTCAAAGTAATTGCGCCGGCCGATGGCAACGCAGTAAGAAGAGCCGGCGCGAGCCCGTATCTCGGTAGGTCCACCGCCGCCGCAACAGCTTCCCCGAAAGCTTGCTTGGATCCGTGTTGAAGGGCATATAGCTGTTCAAGAACTCCGGCCCGGTCGAGCATGCTTAGTCCTTCGAAGGCATTTGCCTCTGATTCTTTGAGCTGGATACCGGTCCTCAGTTTGTCGAGAAGCTGGCCCCAGCTTGGCGCTCCGGCACTGACGCTGACTCCGGCGCCGAGGAATGGTACCAAGTGTCCGGAACGCGCCTTCTTGCCTAACGACTTTGCTTCTTCATGCCGCTGGGCGCCCAGGGTTGGCCATGACGAGTCATCGCGAACCTCGCGCCTCAGCTTTTGGGCCAGGGAAAAGGCTGCTCTGTCTCGAAGTACCAGAACGATGTCGACTCCATAGCGACTTGACAGCTCGATGGCTGCGTCGAGGATGTCGCGAAGTGCGGCGCCTAGGTGGTTGCCGGCTCCACCGGCGGCGGTTCCGAAAAAGGGCAACGCGAGAAGTCTGTAGGGTCGGTCGTCTGGAGCCGGCGTGTTTTTGACGGCGCAGCGCACAAACTCTTCAAGACGCTCTGCGACGACGGACGAACCCCAATGCCCGTCGTCGGGGACTGCCGTCATGATGGGTCGAGGAAATCCCCGTTCCCACGGATGAACTGCCTCGGCCAGCGCGCTCCCGCTACGGAAGTATTCCGATGCGGATGTGGCGGCCCTCGTTCTTAGGTCGGGGTAAGCCGCGAGCCAGGGCCGCTCAATGTTCACTGTGGAGTCAGTTGGCAGGAGCCATGCGTCGCATCGAAGATTGAGGATGTCCGCCATGGCGACGAAGACGTGGGGCTGAGTCATTGAATCTGTTTATCAGATATGAGTTCAAGTTTGCTCGGATGCTCATCAGGTTGCCGGCCCCAGCAGGTTACAGGAAGAGAATCGATGCCGATAACCATAGGAGCAGTTACGGCGACACTCGGCATCCAGACGCCGAGTTGTGTCGGCCCGTGCAGTTAGTGTTATCTCACCATCGAGCCGCCGAGGCCGATCGATTGAAGTGTACGGGGGAGAGATTGACTGAAACGATAACCATGGTGCCCGATCCGCATCTCATGGAATCGATGCGGGCCGTGGGTTACACCCTCGAAACGGCTATCGCGGATTTGATCGACAACTCGATCACGGCCGGCGCATCCCGCGTTGATCTTCTCTTCTCCGGCGAGGGGGAGGGCTACGTTGCCGTCATTGATGACGGTGCCGGTATGACGCCCTCCGAGGCTCAGAATGCCATGCGACTAGCCGGTAAAAACTCGCTTTCAGGCAGAGCAGCAAATGATCTTGGAAGATTTGGCCTCGGTCTCAAGACCGCCTCCATCTCGCAATGCCGCGATCTGACTGTCGTCTCGAAGAAGGACGGGAAGCTCCACGGTTACAGGTGGGATCTGGATTATCTGATCGAGTCGGGCACTTGGAGTTTGCTGCAGCTCGCTGAAGACGAATGCCAAACACTTCCAGAATTCGCAGAATTGGATAAGAAGCCGACCGGCACTCTCGTGATCTGGCGAAAGCTGGATCAGCTGGAAGCGATGGCTGGAGACCTGGATCGAGGGTTCGACGAGAGCATGGTGCGAGTCCGAAAGCACTTGGGGCTTGTGTTCCACCGGTATTTGGCGGGCGAACATGGCCGCAAATTCGATATTGCTATAAATTATCGGGCCATCGAAGGTGCCGACCCACTGCTTCAGTCTCACAGAGCAACTCAGGCAGGTCCGCTCGAAAAGATTCACGTCGAAGGGGAAGTTATCGAACTTCGGCCCTTTACGCTGCCCCATCTTAACAAACTCAGCAGCGCCGACAGGCAAAGGGCGCAGGTCGATGGGTCCCTGAGGGACAGCCAAGGGTTCTACATCTATCGGGAAAAGCGGCTCGTTATTTGGGGAACTTGGTTCCGGATCGCCCCCAAGCAGGAGCTTGGCAAGCTCGCCCGAGTCAGGGTTGACATTCCCAACACTTTGGACCATCTGTGGGCGCTGGATATCAAGAAGGCTCAGGCTGTACCTCCCCCGGCCATTCGAAATCGGCTGCGACAAATTGCGGACAACATCGTCGGCCCAAGCCGGCGTGTGCACGAGTACCGAGGGCGGCGCGCTGCTTCCGGCCCCGTGAGTCATCTCTGGGATGTGGTCGATGACCGGACGAGCTTCCGCTACGAAATCAATCGAAACCACCCGGCGATCGTTGTCTTGGAAGCGAGCATGGCATCAGATGAATCAAGGATGTTGGGGGCGCTAATCACGATGTTGGAGCAGTCGTTTCCAGTGGAAGACGTTTACAACAGACTCGGACAGGATGCAGTTCATTCGCCGCATTCGGCCGACGACGTCGAGTTGAACATGTTGGCTGTATCCCTTTGGGAATCGCTAAGCGGGGCACTTGGTCCGGAGCGGTTCGTGGACTCAATGCTTAATTCCGAACCTTTTAATGCCCATCCCCGCGCGCGCGGAATTCTTGAGAATGTGGTAAATAGCTGATGACTAATCCCACCATGGTGTTCCCTTTGTCCGCCCTCGAGGGCGCCGTTTTTGGGTACCTTACGGATCCTTCCACGGGCGAAACGCGTACGGGGCTCAAAGAACAGGACGTGAGGGCTGCTTTCACCGCATTTACACCAATTATGCGAACCGATGCCAGCGATGATGAACTTGAACAGCTCGTCCGGCATGTGCTAGCGGCGGTGAGTGCAGACATCCCGGGGCCCGGACCTGGCCCCGTCATAAAAAAAGATCATGAGCCTTGGCTTAAAGAAATGAAGCCGGAGATCAACTGGCGCAGGTGGCGTGCGTACCGGAAGATGCTGTCCAAACAAGGGCGTTCTGGACGCGTGCTCGATCGGCTCGACAAATTCACAGACGACGTTTTGGACCTCGCTGGCAACCCGCAAAAGCCAGGTCGGTGGAACCGGCGGGGCCTAATCATTGGTGACGTGCAGTCCGGCAAGACGCAGAATTACTTGGCACTAATCAATAAGGCGGCCGACGCTGGGTACCGCCTTGTCATCATTCTCTCAGGCAACACCGAATACCTCAGGCGTCAAACCCACGAAAGGGTGGACGAGGGCTTTATTGGCAGAGATACCCGCCGAGTCGGGATGCCGAAGGGCGCCGTTCTCAAGGACGTACACATCGGTGTCGGGAAGATTGACCAGGAGGTTGCCAACGCCACGAGCCTGACCACCGTCTTGATGGACTATTTGCAGGCCACCAAGAACGGGATTGATGTTCCGCTTCCCTCGAGCTCTTCAGGCCCCCTTGTCTTCGTCCTAAAGAAGAACAAGTTTGTCTTGGACGCGGTCAACGGCTGGGCTCGAGGCAAGGCCGACAACCACGGAAGGATAGACCTTCCTGTGCTGCTTCTTGATGATGAATCGGACTACGCATCAGTGAACACAAACGAGGCGGAGGACCCAACCGCGATCAACGGTTCAATCCGAAAGATTCTGTCGAGCTTTACGCGGTCATCCTATGTGGCGATTACGGCGACGCCTTTCGCCAACATCTTCATTGATTATGAAGCGTCCGGAATCGTACAGGACGATGGTGAAGCCGTGGACGATCTCTTCCCCGAGGACTACATCTACCCGCTCGAGGCTCCCAGTAACTACGTTGGAATACGGGCAACTTTTGGTACTGACGAAGAGGACCGTCCGCAGTCGGTGCATTACCTGACCGATGCTCAGCAATGGATCCCTTTGAAGCACCGGAAAACACAAGTTGTTGGCCCCCTCCCAGAGAGCCTCAAAGAGGCGCTTAGGACCTTTCTCATATCGAATGCAATCTTGGATGCTCGGGTCAAGTCGCCACCCAAGCGTTCAATGTTGGTCAATGTATCTCGCTTTACAAACGTCCAAGATACTGTTGGTGACCTCTTGACCGAAGAACTGTACCGTTACAAATCGGCTATCGAACTGCATGCGCTCACCTACTCAGCGGGGAAAAGCAACGCCGTTCTCGACGAGCTGAAGTCGACGTTCGAAAAGCAGTTCGCTTCAACGGGTCCGTCTTGGACCTCGATTCTTGCTGAGCTTCACAAATCTGTCGCAGATGTCCGAGTCAAGGTCTACAACTCAAGTGTGGACAAGGCCGAGGACGAGGACTATCGCGAGGAGGTGCCGACGAGGCAGATCGCGGTCGGCGGTGACCTGCTCAGTCGAGGACTTACGTTGGATGGCCTAGTAGTCAGCTACTTCCACCGTAGCGTTGGTGCTGCCGACACAATGATGCAGATGGCCCGGTGGTTTGGCTACCGTGACGGTTTCCAAGATGTTTGTCGGTTGTGGATCAGCGAAAAATCCGCAGCGGACTATCGGTTCGTGGGTGCCGCCATCCAGGAACTCCGAGATGATCTCGCCCACATGCGTCGGAACAACATGACCCCGCGTGATTTTGGCTTGGCGGTCCAGCAGCATCCGGAATCACTGCTCATCACGGCACGAAACAAAATGAAGCACACTGTCCAGTACGAGAAGGAAGTCAACCTCCTTGGCCGAAACTTGGAGACCCGGAAGCTGTCAGCGAACCCGGCAGTCCAAGCCGAGAACTTTGATGCCGCTCAGAAGTTGGCCAAGGCTGCTCTCGCTTCGGGCTGTTCAACCGACGAATCCGCGCGAGGATATACGCGATTTAGAAACGTCCCTAAGGACCTCGTCGCCGACCTGTTGCACATTTACAAGGCAGCAGACGATGACATCTTCTTCACGGGAAGCGGGCTGGAAAGGATGGTTCGGGCCAGTCCGGGCGAGCAGTTCCAAACATGGGACGTGACCTTCATGAATGGGCCCAAGAAGAAGGGGGAATCGGAGCAGCCAAGTTTGGCTGAGCTTGTGCCTGGAAAGTCGGTGTTCAAAGTTGGCCGCGCCTTGATGCTTCGTCAACTGACGGCCAACGATGGCACGCTCACGGGGTCATCGCTCTGGGTGAGCGGAAAAAAGACTCGGCTCGCCGGGAGCGATGATTTGCGTAAAGTCTTGGATCCGGATGTGGAAGCAGAGGCAATTGCAGCCTACCTAGACCAACTATCCGTCGAAACAGCCGAAGTGAGTGTTTCGGCGCAAGGTGGGTTTCTTCCCGAGCGCGCGCTTTACAGACATCTACCCCGTCCCCAGCTGATGGTTTACGCGGTCGAACCCAGTCATGATGATGGGGTCCTACCGGATGAGAACTTAACTGTCACACCGGAGATTTCCGAGCTAATGAGTGAACTCACTGTGGCTGCGAGGGATCCCAAAGCTGCCTTTATCGCCCTTAAGATTGCCTTGCCGACGTCTGATTCCGAATACAACAGTAAGAACGGCCGGGTTAAGTACGTGCTGAACAAGGTGGCTCAGAGGTACTGGATGGCTGACTATGAGGAGCTGTCGTGACGGTTGAATCTTGGACGCCCGAGCGCTGGCAGACCGAAGTTTGCGGGGGACTTGTGACCCTGCGGGAACTTGACCCAATGCTGGCCACCCGGATGGTCTACGGTGCGGACGAAGTCGGACGTTTGAGCTTTGGATTGATCACCCACCAACCCCCGGGCCTTCCGCAACTTTCAGACGCAGTAACGATCGTTCGGGCGGAACGCGAGCACGACGGGACGTGGATTCTTCTGCTCACCTTGGAGGACGCCAGGTTCAGCGAGGTGTTTATGCAGCTGTGCGGCCACGTGCACAAAAAGGTGTCCGAATCAATGACTGAGAGCGCTGGGATCTCCACCGCTATGGAGTGCTTTGCTGAGTGGCGCCATCTCTTTCAAGGCTCGAGAAAACGACTACTCAGCATGGAGGAATGTAGGGGCCTTTTTGCGGAATTGGACTTCGGATTCAATGTCCTTGGACAGCGAGTTGGGTCCTCCTTGGTTGTTGAAGGCTGGCAGGGACCCTATGGATCCGACCAGGACTTTCAGTTCGTCGATGTTCACTACGAGGTGAAGAGCCGGCATGCCAGCACTCACGCGTTGAGGATTGCTTCCGAGTATCAGCTCGACGGAGACAGTATCGTTCTAGTATCCGTTGAAGTTGCCGATAGCGCGAAGTCCCTCCTCGGGTTCACGTCGCTTGCCGATAAAGTCGTCTTGGCGAGGGAGTCCGTGGCTCTTGACGACGGAGATCTTGAAGCATTTGATAGCGCACTGGATGAGCTGGGGTTTGACCCAAGCGAGGAGTTCTACGGCCGGATCTACTTCAGTAGCCGCGGATTGGACTTTTATACCGTGTCTGACGAATTTCCCCGAATCAGGCCGCGAGACCTGACGCGAGGCGTGTCAGGTGTGAAGTATCGCCTCGAGCTATCAATACTCGACGAATTCGCAATCGACGCAAACACGGCACTTAGCCGGATGCAAAACTACGGGGACATCTAAATTGAACGTTCAAAGTTTTCACGAGAACCTGCTCGCTTCCGTTGGGTCTTTGGCCGACGCTGAAGGTGAGTTCAGTGCGACGGCCTTCGGGCGACATTGCGCGGAACTGCTCACCGAGGCCGGCGAGTTTGATGACGTAGTCACCGTTGACTTCGACGGAACTGGGACGCGTCGGCGAAGGCTAAAGGTGAACGGTTACGACCTTGACAACGCCGATAATAGTGTTTCGCTAATCGCGACAATCTACGTCGGGTCGCCTGAAATCCAAGTCGTTTCCTCCGCAGATGCCAAAGGCGCTCTGAAAGCGCTTCAGTACTTTCTGGCCGAGTCGCTCGACGGAAGTTTTTTGGAGGGCCGAGAGGAGAGCTCGCCGGCCTATCAGCTCGCATACGACCTCCGCAATCGCGGAGGCAACGTCTCACGGTACCGGCTCTATCTGCTTACAGATGCTCAGCTGAGCAACCGGCTGCGGGAGCTTCCAAGCGAAGCCTTGAACGGCATCCCCGTCGATTACCAGCTTTGGGACGTTGACCGACTGCATCAACTGCACGAATCGCAGAGCGGTCGGGAAGCGCTACAAATCGACCTGCGAGAGTGGGAGGAGGCGGGTCTCCCCGCGCTAAAGGTTGAGTCAACTCCGGAATTTGCGACCTACCTTGCATCCGTGCCTGGAAGTGTCCTGGCAGGACTATACGGCCGGTACGGCAGCAGGCTGCTGGAGAGCAACGTGCGTTCCTACCTGACCAACAGAGGGAAGGTGAATAAGGGCATTCGCGAGACTATCTACTCTGCACCTCAAAATTTCATGGCGTTCAACAACGGAATCACAGCGACTGCCACGGCAGTACAAACGGACAGTGAGAAATCAACCATTCTGACTATCGAGGATCTCCAGATCGTCAATGGCGGGCAGACGACGGCGTCGTTGTTCTTCGTCGACAAGGAACACAGTGACAAAGCTGTCCTTCAGAACGTCTTCGTCCCCATGAAGCTGGTTGTGGTTGCGCCCTCTGTGGCCAGCGAACTCGTGCCCAGCATTTCAAGGTTTGCCAACAGTCAAAATGCTGTTAGCGCAGCCGACTTCTTTTCTAACAGCCCGTACCATGTTCGCATCGAAGAGCTGTCAAGGCGGGTACTAGCCCCGACCGTGGCGGGCGCGACCTACAACACCAAGTGGTACTACGAGCGAACACGCGGTCAGTACGAAAATGAAAAGAATAAGCTCCCTAGAGCGGAGGCTTCACGCTTCGACAAGCTCAATCCAAAACACCAGAAGTTCGACAAGCCGGCTCTGGCAAAATTCGTGATGTCATGGGAGCAGCGGCCTCATATCGTCAGCGCAGGTGCCCAGAAGAACTTCGTCTCTTTTGCCGAAATGGTCGCGAAGACATGGGAAAGAGACGAATCTGCCATCAATGAGATCTATTTTAAAGACGCGATTTCCAAGGCAATCCTGTTTTCGGCTATCCATTCAGCCGTGAGGAATACTGACTGGTATCAGCGAGACCGGGCCTATCTTGCCAATATCGTCACCTACACAGTGGCGAAAATGGCAAACCTGGTTGAGACGCAGGGGCGTGGCCGATTGATGGACTTCGACCTGATTTGGCGCTCTCAAGCCGTGCCCCAGTACGTCTTGGACTTGGCTATAGAAATCAGTCGCTCCGTGCAAGCCGCGCTGACGAGTGAACATCGGCCAACTCAAAACGTTACCGAGTGGGCCAAGAAAGTAGCCTGTTGGGACTTGGTCCGCGCGATACCAATGCGGCTGCCCGAGGCTTTCCTCGCGGGGCTCGTTGATCCTGCCGCCGTGGAGCAAAGGGGACGAGCCGGCAAGGAAACGCAGAAGCTCGACAACGGAATCAACCAACAGAAACGCGTCTTTGAGATAAGCAAGGAACACTGGCTGGAGCTGCGCGAATTCTCTTTGGGAAACGGTGTCGGCAGCCCTACCGACCTGAGTATTCTCGACCTGGTGACGGGCAGGAAGTCGGGCTTCCCGACGGAGCGTCAGTCCGCCAG
This sequence comes from Arthrobacter sp. efr-133-R2A-63, assembly GCF_030209795.1. Lineage (NCBI taxonomy): Bacteria > Bacillati > Actinomycetota > Actinomycetes > Micrococcales > Micrococcaceae > Arthrobacter > Arthrobacter sp. efr-133-R2A-63. The sequence goes on from NZ_JARVRG010000014.1 coordinate 46,067, forward strand.
ACTGCTTAATCTTGTCTCATCCGCTAATGCGAAGGGATTCCGAGCCTTTAGTCCTTAAGGGACCCCAGCATGTCGGCTACAACGTCACCGATCTGCCTAGACAGCAGGGGTGGGACGGCGTTCCCCACTTGGTGAAATTGCTGCGTTCTGGCCCCTTCGAAGAAGTAGTTGTCGGGGAAGGACTGGAGACGCGCGGCTTCCCGTACCGTGAAGCTGCGGTTCTGTTCAGGATCCGGGTGAATATAGTAGTGCCCGTCTTTCGAGATGTGCGAGACAACTGTCGTGGCGGGTGCGTCCCAAACCTGCACCCTAAAGCGGTCTGTAAAGGGAGTTCCTACTTTGCCGACATTTCGGTGCTCGGGATGGAGCTTTGCCGGTAAGTCGATGTACTTCGGGCTTTTTCCCAAGCGCTCCGCAAGCTCTGCCATCACGCGATACCGCGCCAAGTCAGAAACCATGTGTGCGCGGGGCTCGTGATGCACGGGTACCGTTAACCTGTCATCTAGGATCCACGATTCGTAGGAATCCACTGCCAGAACTCCTGCCTTTACTGGTTCCGGCTTCGACGCTACATCTATCGTCCGTACATGGCTTAACGCATCAGCCTGAACGGCGCGCCAGTCTTGATCGACCTTCGGTTTCCTGCCCGAGGTCTGTGCTCGAATGCTGGGCATCGTCTGCAAGGCTGCGCGGACCGTAACTGGCCCGTCGGCTTTGTCGAGAACGAGTCGAGGAATGATGGCGGCGACGTCACTTCGAACCCCGAGCAGAATCACGCGGTGTCGCTTCTGCGGCACACCATATTCTTCGGAACGGATAATGAAGTCGGACGGGTCTAAGTCCTTGGGATCTGCTTCCACCACCAATGAACGGATTTCGTAGCTCGCACCACCGGGGAGCCGCTTGAGGTCGCTCAGTATGGTTTGGAACATGCTGCTGTCGCCATTTTTCGACGAGAGAAGCCCTTTGACGTTCTCCATAACGAAAATCGTTGGCTTGAACTTGCCCAGGATGTGGAGGTACTCGCGGTAGAGGAAATGCTTGTGGTCTGATGCGAACGCCTCGTCTCCAGTCCTGCGGGACCGCCCGGCAAGGGAATATGCCTGGCACGGGGGCCCGCCGATTAGCGCCCAATGACCTCGTCGATTCTCCGGCCCGAGCTGCCGTTCGATGAAGTTGTCCACCTCAGGGCGATTTTTCTCACCAAGCTCAACCTGGTAGACGTGGGACTTCGCGGCTAGATAGGCTTCCCTGAAATCACCCGTGAGAGTGGACTGCCACGTATTCTTGCCCTGGATGTAGTCGAAATAGGGCTGCAGATCCCCTCCGGATCGAACTAGCTCCCGGTACGTCGCTCGTAGCCTGAGCGTCTGGCAGGCAAGACTATCCATCTCAAAAGACGCCAACGTTTTGAAGACGAAGTCGCCCCGCTCGTCCTTGACGCTTGAGAATCCTTCATTTAGGCCGCCCGGCCCGGCGAAGAGATCAATTACTGGAAACACATGAACCCCTTGATATCTGACACTCCAGGATACCAGGTGAGACAGACATCTTAACCATCAATTCTGCGATGCTCTCCGAAGAGGCACCGGCTGCTGCATGGTGGGGGATCGGTCAGCCGATGAGAGATCACCTGCTTGGTGCTTGGCTGCCAAGGGCTCCCAACAAGCAAATTGCGTTGACCAACCACAGGGGCTAGGGATTAGAACCAATCGCCGGGTCAAAATTGCGATCTCCTCCATTGAAGGTCCTAAATTGCTGGGGCGAAGCTTGGGAGGCGCCCAACGTGGCACTAATCTGAACTGAGTTGAGGTCGGCAGTGGTGCCGAAGATTGGGGAACATAGTGGGGCTTTCGAACCGCGAATACGTCGGACGTGCTCTGGACGCGCTGGCAGCCGGACTTGGCCCCCACATCAGTGCCCATCTGGGTGCCTTGGCACCAGGAATCTCGTGGACCAAACTTCTTGAGCACAAAGATGCCAGCGCGGGTAAAGCCCCGAAAACCTATGCCCCCACGGATCTGAGTGTTCAACTGCGCGTCATGACCGAATCTCTCGGCTCGCTCGGTTACCCCTTCAACCTGGGGCACGACGCCCGCAGCTACACCTCCGAACTTCGCCAGATGCGTAACCTCTGGGCCCACAATGAGGCCTTCGACAACGCAGACACCTACCGCGCCTTGGACACGGCGGCCCGGTTGGCTAAGTGCTTGAAACTCGACGACGCTGAGCAAACTCTCACCGCACTACTTGAGGAATACAAGATCAAGGACAAGGGGGCCGTCTGGAACGGCTCCGAAGCCACCACCGTCGGAGGCGAAGCGGAAGAGCTCCACGAATCGCCGCCCAGCGAGCTTGCCGAAAAACCTCTCAATCATCACCAGATCCTCGTGGAAATTACTGCGGCTGACGCGCTGAGCTACGCAATGGCCCACAACGGTTTCAAGTTCGTCCGGCAGATCAAGATCACCAATCCAGGCACGGAAGTCCGGGGCGCGGTGGTTCGGATAGAGGTTCTGTCCACCGCCGGGAGGATTTCTGAGGACTTCCAACAATACGTTGACCTTGCCGCTGGCCAGAGCGTCGTCCTGGACGACGTGGACGTGTCGGTTTCGCCCAACACCATGTACGAGCTTTCAGACAAGCAATCCGGCAGAGTTGTCGTGACCGTTGGATCCGGCGCCGGAGAGGCCACCACGGAGATCGGCAAGGCGGAGGTCCGTATCGACCTCCTTCCGGCACAACTCTGGATCGCAGGCAACGGGCTGGTCTCATACGAATTCTTGGCGGCTTACGTTCAGCCGCACCACCCCGCAGTCGGCAAGCTTGTCTCCGAGGCAGCCGACCTCCTCTCCGCTGCCACTGGCAATAGCAGCCTTGGCGGCTATACGGAAGGCGCCGATCGCGTCGACGAAATCGTCTTCGCACTCTCCCAAGCTGCTAGCAACCGGAACATTCGATATAGCATGCCCCCGGCCAGCTGGGGCCTTCAAGGCCAGCAGGTTCGTACGCCCGCACAGGTACTCGAGGACCGGCTCGGTACCTGTCTTGATACTGCGATTGTCATGGCCGCCGCACTGGAATTCTGCAACATCAGACCACTGCTTTGGATTGTGGAAGGCCACGCGTTTTTGGGATATTGGCGGGAAGAAGGTGTGCTGCCCACAGCCGCTTCCGACGACGTTCCTCAACTCGTCAGCCTCGTCCAGCGTGGTTACATCGGCCTGATCGAGACCACACTGCTCACGGGCAGCCAGCCCATCACTCTTGCCGTGTTGCGGAACGCGCCCATAGCCAAATACATCGAATCGGGCAACGACGAGATTCATGCTGTGACGGACATCCGCCGCGCTCGGCTTGACGGTATCTATCCGCTGCCCGCCCGGACTATGTCTGAGACCGGGACTCCGGTAGTGACCACTTACGTTCCCGAAACGAAGGTGGCGCCAGCACTCCCCGAGAAGCATGGCAAGGTCGTCCGTACCGCCAGCCATGGAACCGAAATCCCGCCTCGTGTTACTCAGTGGAAAAATGCGCTGCTCGACCTAAGCCTGCGGAACCGTCTAATCAACTTCACCGACACCGCACGCTTCCCACTTGCCGTACCGAGCTCGTGGATCGGCTCGTTTGAGGACCTGATCAACAACGGCACGCCGATCAGCCTGCTCCCTTCCACTCAGATCAGCGCGGTCCACCAAGAGCGCGGTATCCGCTTTGGCCGTGATCTGCCCCAGGATGAGCTCATCGCATTGCTCAGTTCCAAGAAGGCAGTGTTCGCAGAGGTCAGCGAAGATGCTTACAGCACCAAGATGCGCGGTCTGGCCTACAAAGCCAAGACGCAGCTCGAAGAAACCGGCGCCAACAACCTTTACCTGGCTCTCGGGAGCCTTATGTGGGAACTCGACGGCCGTACCCTCCGTTCGCCGTTGGTCCTTGTACCGGTCAATCTGACTTCTGCCGGGAAGCAGGGGCTCTACCGCGTGACCTTGGACGAAGCTGGCCAGTCCACTCCAAACTACTGCCTGCTTGAGAAGCTTGCTTTGACGCACGGGCTGCGGATTCCTGGGTTGTCCGAGCCGGTTGAGGATGGCTCAGGAATGGATCTCGACGCAGCTTTCAATGCGGTCCGCGAGGCAGTCTCGGCCAAGGGGCTCGCCTTCCGGGTGGAGAATACCGTGGACCTGTCCATGCTCCAGTTCGCCAAGTTCCGGCTCTGGAAGGATCTTGACGAAAACTGGGAACAGTTCGCCAAGAACCAGCTGGTGCACCACCTCATCAGCACCCCCACGGAACTGTTCCAGGACGCAGTGACCGTGAGTGACGACGTCGATCTCGACGCACTTGCTGCGCAATGCCCGATTCCGGCTGACTCATCACAGCTTCAAGCAGTCGCGTCGGCGGTGTCCGGGCAGACCTTCGTCCTGGAAGGACCTCCAGGGACGGGGAAATCCCAGACCATCACGAACCTGCTCACGCGCGCGATCGTCGAAGGAAAGCGAGTGTTGTTCGTTGCCGAAAAAAGAGCCGCACTCGAGGTCGTGCAGAAGCGCCTTGACGAGGTAGGAATGGGGCCGTTCTCTCTGGACCTCCACGACAAAGGCAGCAAGCCTGCCGTGGTCCGTGCTCAGATAAAAAAGGCCCTGGAACTTCGACTGGATTCGGACGCCCAACAACTCGAAACCGCCTCAACGGACCTGACCGCCGCCCGCCGGGGCCTCATTCGTTATGCCAGCAACCTGCATGAGGAAAACGGCGCGCATCTCTCCCTTTACAGCGCCCGCACCAAGGCGCTCACTTACCAGCCCGACGATCCAGCGATTGCGCTTGGTACAGACTTCACTTCCTCAGCGAACGATTCCACTCTGGAGCCGGTCCGGAGTGTTCTGCGTGAGCTGCCTGAGTACACCGACCGAGCCCGCCCGGGTAAGGACCATCCGTGGCGGTTTGTCGCGGCTGTTGCCGGACCGGAGCAGACGGACCAGCTGCTGACCATCGGGAGGCGTCTCGACGCGGCGCTCGACGCCGTCCGCTCCGTTGAGGGATTGCCGCTAGTTGTCTTCTCCGCTGGGCAGCCGTCCGACGTCTCGACCATCGCCGCGCTTTTGAAAGACAGGAGCGTTCCGCTGGAAACGCTCGACGTCGTTCGGTCCGGGAACTGGTCTAGCGGTGCCGGCCATCTGGAACAGCTGGTGGCCGCGTTCGCCGCGGTCAATCACCCGGGTCTCGAGCAGGTAGCGCCGGAGGCTATGAACCTCCCACTGCAGGACATCCTGGCACGCGCGGTGCAGGCCGCTGCGACCGGCTTCTTCGGACGGAAAAAGCGACTACTGGCGGTCGCGGCTGAACTGGACAGCGTTGTGCACCCAGGCGCAGGGATTCGTCACAAGGAGCTGGTCCCGCTGCTGGAGAACCTGGTTCGTGCGCAGCAGCAAATCCGGGGACTCCAAAACGAAGCGCAGACCGTGCCTGGCGTCTCCGTGCCCCACTCGTGGAACCCGCTAACAGAAGCCGGGCAGGCAGCGTTGAACCACCGATTGGGTTGGCTGCGCTGGGCGGCGGAGGCAGTAGTCCCGAACAACGGGAAGGGCGATCTCCTGTTCAAGAGGGCACTGCGCACGTTCCTCAACGACGGACCGCCCGTGCACGAAAACATTGTCGGCTGGCTGTATGAGCTAGGGCAGGCGTGGGAGGCCTTCACGAAGATCCCCGCCGTCGCGGAGTCGGAGCTCAAGAGCTGGGTGGGAGACGTCGGCTTTCTGCAAGTCTGGACGGACACTCGCGCGACCCGGCGCTTGGATGCCGACGGTTCGGCCCCGCTGCAGCGCTGGGTTGAGCTCTTAGAGCACATTGAACCGCTCCGGTCCGTCGGACTGCACGGGGCACGCACTATGATTCTCGACGGTCTTCTGGACGCAGACGACGCAGCAGCTGCCTTTGAACGCGGGCTCGCCGAGAGCTCCCTCGAAGAACGCAGTCTCGCCACCGGCCTGCAGGACTTTGATTCCCACGCCCACGAACGCAACATCGAGCGGTTCACCTCGCGAGCGGCAGCCGTTCGCGAGCTACTGAAACGTAACCTTGCTGCCATGGTCGTTACCGGAAGGCGGGTGTCGTCGTCGTCGAACTCTGGCCGGATGGGGGAGTTGCAACGTCAGCTGACGCGGCAGCGCGGCGGGATGACCGTCCGCAAGCTCATGGAAAACTACGCCGATCTCGTCACACAAATCATGCCGTGTACCCTGGTCAGCCCCGACTCCGTGGCACGGTTCTTTCCCGCAAAGGCAGATCTGTTCGACATTGTGGTGTTCGACGAAGCCTCGCAAATACGTGTGGCGGACGCTGTTGGTGCCATGGGCCGGGGTGCCTCCGTGGTGGTCGTGGGGGACAGCAAGCAGATGCCCCCGACCTCCTTTGCCGAATCCTCTAGCGATTCCGTGGATGAGGTCGAGAACGACATCACGGCCGTGGAGGATATGGAATCCATCCTTTCCGAGTGCGTGGAGGCACGGGTACCCCGACAGTGGCTGTCCTGGCATTACAGGAGCCAGGACGAGTCCCTCATCGCGTTCAGCAACCAGCAGTACTACGACAGCAAGCTCTCGTCCTTTCCTGGGCCATCGCACGGGGCGCCGGATCCGGGGCTACGCGGCCACGGCGTCAACTTCGTCCGGGTGGACGGACAGTTCCACAGGTCTGGGCCGTCCAAGGTGCTTCGCACCAACCCCATCGAGGCCAGGGCCGTAGTGGCGGAGGTTCGGCGGCGCTTCGACGTGGATTCCGTCGGCGCACCATCGGTCGGTGTGGTGACGTTTAACTTGCAGCAGCGGGCGCTTATAGAAGGCTTGCTTCGCGACACAGACGATCCCCGGATCATGAAGGCGTTGGACGAGGACGCTGAAGGTTTGTTCGTGAAGAACCTTGAAAACGTTCAGGGCGACGAGCGGGATGTCATCCTCTTCTCCACAGGCTTCAGCAAGAACGATAAAGGGTACTTGCCTCTGAACTTTGGCCCTCTGAACCGAGCTGGTGGTGAGCGGCGCCTCAACGTGGCCGTGACCCGTGCTCGACAGCAGGTGATCGTGTTCTCGAGTTTCAGCCCTTCAGAGCTGCGGGCCGAAGAGACGAGCTCTGTCGGGATCAAGCATTTGCGTTCATACCTGGACCTTGCCGAACAAGGCACCGGTGCACTCCCATATGATGGTCGCCGCGCCATTGGGGTGGATTTACATCGCGAGGAAGTTGCCGACGCGCTGCGGGAGCGCGGGTTTGTTGTCGCTACGGACATTGGATTGTCCGACTTCAAAGTCGACATCAGCGTCGCGCCCCAGGAGTCCCCGGACCGCCCGGCAATGGCCATCCTTCTTGACAGCCCCGCTTGGGCGGCCCGCCGCACAGCGGGGGACAGAGACGGCCTACCGGGGGACGTCCTCACCCGCATGATGCGCTGGCCGTCAGTCCAGAGGGTCTGGCTGCCGGCGTGGATCAAGGACCGGAACGACGTGCTGGACAAGCTTGAGCAGGCTTTCAAGCAGGCGGACTCTGATTCCGCTACGTCCCAATCCGAGTCTCTCGCTGCTCCCGAGCGCGAGACTCCCGAGCAGGCGCGCCCTGGGCGCCGGGCTGCCGAGCCTTCCGGTCCTGCACAGGACTACATCCTGGTTGCCGGCAAGGGCAATTCCGAGAAAGACCACGGAGCCCTGCTGGAAGCCGTTCGAGCAGATTCTCGCCCGGCCAACGTCGTGGCAGTGTCCTCCCCTCCCAGCTATGAGCCTTGGGCCGTCCGGCGATTGGGAGGTGTGGAAGTGTTGGACACACTGCACTCCCGCCGTTCGATCGCTGCCGTGCGTGACGCCATCCGTACCGTGGTCGAGGCAGAAGGGCCGATCCATCACGAGCGGCTCGCAAAACTGGTCTGAGCGGCATTCGAGCTTAATAAAGTGAGCGGGCCGCGGGCGAATTCCGTGCTGGATGTCTTGGACGTATCGCAACACTCCCGCGATTCGGACGGTTTCATATGGGACGCATCAATCGACCGGGACACGTGGGACTACTTCAGGCCGAACGGTTCTGCCGTAGCTAGGAAGCCCGAGCATGTCAGCGTGGTGGAGATCCGGAACGCGATGGTCGAGATTGTGCGGGTTTCCGGCGGCATTGCAGTGGATGAGCTGCATCGGGAAACCATTAGGACCTTCGGAGGCAAGCGTCTGACCGCCGGTGTCACCGCGCGGTTGAATGAGGGGCTCCAGTACGGCGTCAATACTGAGCGACTTGAGCTGCGCGCGGAGCTGGTGCTCTTGGCCACGGCCCGCAAATGAGTGGGTCCCGCACGTGCAAGCGTGCGGGTCCCACTCATTCAATGGACTTATTCATTTAGCGATCCAATCTTGCGCGGAGACGCTTGAAAAATGACTCCTTGCGCGTTGGGGGCTGGAAGGAGACTTCGACCCGGACGACGTCGACCGTTTGAGGATCCAGGTACGACAAATAGCCACCGTCTACGAAGACGAGCTGGCCAACCTCTAGCGAAATTCCCTTAGGCGTTATCCACGCCTCCGCCGTTGCTTTCCGGTAAACCCGCTGAAGATGCAGCAGCGTGCCACGTTCATTTAGCCAGGAACCCTCCACCGTGAATGCTCTGCTCGCGGTGCCCGAAGGCGAGTCCGCTAGCTTGCGCCGACCCACGTCGTCCGGGTAGAGGACCGGAGCCTTAGATGTGTTTCTTCGTGTTCCGTTTGCACTCAGGGGTTGACCACTATCCGTGCATGGATGTTTGGGCCAAGGCGGACCCATTTCGTCGAAATAGACGCGACTGCCAAATTCGTTCGCATAAAAATAGACGTGGGCCCCGCAAACCGCGCACACCGCATTTGGCCTTACCAAGCCGATGGATCGGGGCAGGCGAGTAGTCGGGATAAAGCCTGCCGGATAAATGGTCCTTTGAGCGGGAGGTGAGATGGAGCTGGTGATTCCGAGCGAATACCCCTGTCCACTCGACCGTGAGACGGTATGGCTGGATACCCAAACTCGCTGCCCGTTGGGACCGCGGCGGTAATGGCCGCGCCGGTTATAAGACGTCATTTTGCAATCCTGACATGACGGCGGGAAGGCACCAACTCCGCCACATCCTTCTGTTCACTGCGAGAGCAGGCATCAGGTCGTGGCCATCAATTCTTCGGCAAATGAATCTGCTGAAACGGAGGCGAGTAGGAAAGATTCCTTGACGAGCAGGCAACTGGTTCCGTAAGCCAGATCGCGTGCGAATGTAATGGCATCCGACTGATCAAAAAACGCGCCTAAGAAGGGTGAAGGACCTGATGGCATTGGCATTCACCTACGTGAAGTATTTCTCCCGGCAAATGTCTTGACGAGGTTCTGCAGCCCCTATCTTTTGGTGATGGCACTCCACGACGAGGACTGGGGAACCCGAAGAACGGACCCGCACTCCACTGCCGTTCTATCCGATCTTTGTCCAAGCGGTGCAACTCGTCGATTCGAATACCTCGCCATTCGCGAGGGTTACCGTGGCCGTACCCTTGACGATGTTGTTGTCCTTAATGCTGGCGTCGCTGCCGGTGCCTGTTTTCCAGGCGTAGTAGCAGCCGACCGAGTTGGTTCCGTCAGGACCCGATGTTATGTAGGTGCCGGGCTGCACGTCCCCACCAACAACCTGAAGGCCGCTCTTGATCTGGCTTGCCGCAACCTGCTTCGTCGCATCGCTGAGTTTCTGTTCACGGGAGGCCAGGTCCGCTTCTTTGCCAGCTAAGGTCTTCTCCTTGTCAGGCAACTGTTGCTGCAGGCTCCTCACACCGGCGGCTGCTGATTGCAACGTGCTGATCTGGGCGTCCTTGTCCGACGCCGCGGCGCGGTCCTTCGGGTTAAGCGATTCGGAGACAATGCAGGGCCGCGAGTGCGAAAGCATTGAAATTACCCCTGCTCTTACTCTCGGCAGCCTGCTGTGCTCACGTTAGGATCGGGGTCGGACATTTTAGGCGAGATCCTCGAGAACGCCAGTCAACTCCTTGTTTGCCCACCGAGACGAGCTTTCTCGAACGGAAATACTCAAGCCGTCATTGGCAAATCTCGAGAGTCTATGGGGCGGCCAGCATTTCGATGAGAGCCAGATCCCAGCGATCAGTGGGGGGAGGTGCCGTTGATGGTCACTACGGTGCCGCTGGTGGTTGTTGGGCCGGTTTGGCGCTGCAGCCAATAGGTTTCGCTGGCCGGGGGGAAAGTATTGGTCAACCAGGGTCTGGGCCGCCTCGACGGTTCGGGCCAGCGGAGCGTTCCAGTCAGTTCCAACTCGCAAACCCATGAGCCAGCGCGGGTGGTGGTGAGGCTGGCGCTCGGCGCTCCCGTGGCGGCGCTGGCTCCAGTTGTGGCGCCTTGGGCTGTGTCGGTATTTTTGAACGCCACCAGGGTCATGGCTGATGGCCACGAGCCCGAGTTTTGAGTTGCCGTAATGGTGGCGTTGGTGGCGTTGGTGAGCGGGCCAGGTGCGCCTGCCTGCCATATTTTGTCTGTGCCGGCCTGGGCATTGGTGCGCTGGCGGAGCGTCCAGGACGGGCCGGCGCAGCTGACTGATCGTATGGATGCGATCCCTCCGCTGCTGGGACCGTCGGAGCAGCTGATGAAGGCAAGTATCAGCTGGTTGCTTCCGGTGGTCGTGAGACCGGAAATGCTGACTGTGGCGTACCTTCTGGGTGCGGGCGGAGCTTTCGACCGGCAGCGATAGAAACGCGCCATTCGAGCGGTGACGATGCTAGCTGCATTCGTTGTCTCACCACTTAGATGGCGAATCCGGCCATAGCCTTTTTACGGCGAACTGGGTGGCCCTTGTGCCACCCAATTGCTGGAATGAAGTGATTGCTACAGCAAGCTAATACTTGGGATCTGGAGGGTTGGCGCCGAGTTGTGACCAACCCGGTCGACTTCATCAGGTACCGATGCAATTGGTAGTACGGAAGTAAGGACGAAATGAGTAACCGAACAGCCCCCATCATCATTGGTGCGCTTGGTCTTGTAGTCTTTTCCGTCGTATCCGTGATGTGGACAGTGCGGACATTTGAGATTGACGCTGCCAATCTGACAGAGGCCACCCCACCACTGCAGGACGCCCTCTGGCTGGGGAGCATCCTGGTGGTTGCCGGATCCATTACTTGGCTCATTGTGCTCCGAAGACGGGCGCCTTAGGAGTAGCAGCTACTCGATCATTTCATCGACGAGCGCGGGCTCGCGGCTTTCGATCGCGGCGGCGGCAATGCAGGCGTCGAGCTCGCGCCTCATGCCCTGGCCGAACCCGGGCTCGACTGTTGCCAGGCGTTCGGGGAGGTCGTAGGTGAAGGTGAGCTCTCCGTCGTCGGCCTCTTCCAATGCCCGTGAAGCCGGATGCCTGGCGGCCGAGCATAGGGAGGTGGATGTCGCGGTCACCGTCGTCCGCCACAACCCGTGTCGGTTCGTCGAGCGCCTGAGGTCCCCGTGCAGGACTTACTGACCCGCCCGACGAACCTGCTCGCTTCTTGCGGGGAACGAGAGGTTCCTGTGTCCCCGTCTGGGTTCCTTCCAGGGGGAGTCCCCATCCGTCATCTAGCGGAATTCATTGGCATGACGCATCTCACTTTCTATATGCTGGATTTAGTCAAGCAGCTGGCTTCCCCGACGTCGTCCGAGGAGTCAGCCATGGTACCGATCCGACCCACACATACCCACCTTCATGGCCCGGGTGGTTCCCTCTCCAGGCAAAGTGCGGTCCAACAACTGTTTCGGAGATGGCCGCTTGTGCCCTCGCGCGAATTGGAACGCATCCGCCGAGTGCTTCTGCACTGCGATGAACTAGGCAATCCCGCCGCAACCCACCACCTGTCCGAACCTGCCCAGGCGCTGCTGGCTCTCGTGACGGCCGAACTGGAGCGGCGCAACGAACCGGGAAAACATCCAGTACTCAGCCACAGCCCCGGTTCCGGAATTCGCGGACTGGCCCAGCGTCTTCCCGCACACCATCGGGGAGGATTGTTCTGATGGCCGGACACTTTGAAGTGTTCACTGACAACGGAGGCAGCTGCAGGGTCAGGCTGGTTGACGAGTTCGGCACGGAGCTCGCGGTGTCTGGCACCTTCCACGACAAGGACGGCGTAGTCCGTGGGATCTACAAACTCCGGGAAATTGCAGCGAGCGGCCTCATTGAGGTCCACACGTCCACCTTCTGAACGGTTCCAGGTTTACAGCGACGAGCCAACGCACTCGCGGGTTTCCTCGGTCGGCTCCTCGCCAGGGTTCCCGGTCGACCGCGATGCTCGGCGCTGGCTGGCCGCCAGCACCCCGAGCGAAACGATGGTCAATGACGCGATCGCCGCTCCGACTGCCGGTGGCCCGGTTTCGCCTGCCACGGAGCTGAGGGCGAGGCCTGCCGCCCATGAGCCGGCCGCAATGCCGAAGTTGAACGAGGCTGTGGTCAGCGCGGACGCAAGCGTCGGGGCCTTCCCGGCGAACCTGACCGCAAGCGCGAACGCCACGGGATTCACCACGAACCCCGCAAAGCCTGCCAGGGTGATCAGTATGACGACTGGCAGGGCCTGCTCTGAAAACACGCACAACGCGAGCAGGAAGAGCGTGGCCGCGACGGCAGCCGTGATGGTGGTGGCGTACGGCCGGTGGTCGCCGAGCCTGCCTCCCGTGTAGTTGCCGAGGAGCGCACCTACGCCGAAGCAGCACAGCACCCACGGTAGCATCGCAGCCGGGACGCCGGCACGGTCCGTCAGCAGGGGCGCGATATAGCTGTAGGTCGCCAGGACGCCTCCCATGATCAAGGCACAGGAGGCCAGGGCCAGCCACAAACGTCCGGACCGGAGCGCCGCGAACTCCGAACGCAGGGACGGAGTCGCCCCGGCGGGCTCTTCGTGCGGGACGAAGCGGACGATAAATACCGCGGCAGCCGCCGCGAGGATGGCCAAGGCCCAGAACGGAGCCCGCCAGCCGGCGGTCTGCCCAGCGAACGCCCCGAGCGGGACGCCAACCACCGTCGCCAGGCTTCCTCCACCCATGACGACGCCGAGCGCGCGCGATCCGGCCGCGGGACCTGCCGCGCGGGTCGCCACCACGACGGCGACAGACCAGAAGGCGCCGGTGGCACAGGCTGTGACAAAACGGGCCGCGAAGATGACTTCGAAGCTCGGGCTGACGGCGACCAGGACATGGCCGGCCGCGAACAGCAGGAGCGAGAGCATCAGGGTGAGCCGGCGCTGGAGGCGCAGGGTCAGGATGATCATCGCCGGCGATCCTATGATCATCCCGACGGCGAAGATGGTGATGAGGAGGCCCGCGTGCGGAACGCTGACCCGAAGGTCGCTGGCGAGTTCGGGCAGCAGGCCGGCGATGAAGAACTCGGTTGTCTGCATCAGGAATGTTCCGGCGGTGAGAACGAACACCACCGGCGGCAGTCCGCCGCGTGAAGGCACGGCGCTTTTCAACCCGGCCGCTTTGAGATCCGTTGATGACATGCTTTGAGGCACCACTTTCTAGGGGAACACAGAAGGCAACGCCCGAGGCGTGCCGGGGATGGGGGAGGGGCGAATTCACGGTATCGGTATCCAAGCGCACACTGAGAGGCCCCCTTGGAACCCCTCACCCGGCTCCAAAAGGGGCCCCGGCAGGGCCTCCCACTGTTGCAGGTCCAAGCCCTACCGTGGGAGGTATGAGTTCGAAAGATGAAGTGCGGGCGTTTCTGATGTCCCGCCGCGCCAACATCACCCCATCCCAGACCGATCTGCAGGACTTCGGCGGGCAGCGCCGCGTACCCGGCCTCCGACGCTCAGAGGTGGCCATGCTTGCGGGCGTTAGCCTCGATTACTACACCCGCCTGGAGCGGGGGAACCTCCGCGGGGTGTCAGAGCATGTACTTAATGCCCTCGCCAATGCCTTGCAGCTCAACGAGCTCGAACGGGAATATCTTTTCGGACTCGCCCGCACCGCCACGGCGCCCACCGCCGCCAGGACCGCGCAGAAGAAGCCGGTAGTGCGCGAATCGGTGCAACGGATTTTGGACAGCATGAGTGTTCCGGCCGTGGTGTGGAACCGCCAACATGACCTCGTCGCCTCGAACCTCATGGGGCGGGCGCTGTACTCGCCGCAGTTCGAATCCGACAGTCCCAACCTCGCGAGGTTTATCTTCCTGGACCCCCGGGCGACGGACTATTACGTGGACTGGCCGCTGGCCAGGCAGATGACAGCAGCAATGCTCCGCATGGAAGCAGGACGCGATCCGCTGAACGCCGAGCTGACCGCCCTGATCGGGGAGCTCTCCACCCGCAGCCCCGAGTTCCGTTCGAACTGGGCTGAGCGAGACGTGCACGAGCACCGCACCGGCCGGAAGCTGTTCAGGCACCCCGTGGTGGGGGTCGTTGATGTTACCTACGACGTGTTTGAGATGCCGGGGGAGAAGGGGTTGTGGATCGGGATCTATAGCGTCGAGGAGGGTAGCGTATCTGCGGAGAAGTTCGCACTCCTCGCCAGCTGGGCCGCCACCAACGATCAGGTCGCCGCCCAACGGCTCGCGCCGCCGTCGTCCGGTCACCCCAACCGGAACCAAACACCCGCCCAGAACCAAACACTCACGGCTAAATCATCACGAAGCACTGGAGAGCAATGAAGGTCATCGTCATCGGCGGCAGCGGTCACATCGGATCCTTCCTCGTCCCCCGGCTGGTTCGCGACGGCCATGAAGTCATCAACATCAGCCGTGGCACCCACAAAAGCTATGGCGACGCGCCCGAGTGGGAGCAGGTGCGCCAGGTCGTCGCCGACCGGCAACAAGAAGACCGGGACGGCACATTCGGTGACAGGGTCGCGGCACTGCAGGCCGACGTCGTCGTCGATCTGGTCTGTTTCACGTTCGAATCGGCGAGCTTGCTCGTCAACCGCCTCCGCGGGGAGGCCGGGCACCTGCTGCACTGCGGCTCGGTGTGGCGGTATGGCCAGAGCCTCAAGCTGCCGATCGCCGAGGGTTCCGGATCGGCGGCCGCCCCGTTCGGGGAGTACGGAATCCAGAAGGACCGGATCGCGCGGATGCTGAAAGAGGAGACCGACGACGGCGGCCTGGTCACCACGTCCGTGCACCCTGGCCATATCGTCGGGCCCGGTTGGCACCCGATCGGTCCGCTCGGGAACCTCGACCCCGCCGTCTGGTACACCCTCTCTGCCGGCCGGCCGCTGCAAGTCCCCGGAAGCGGCGCCGAACTGATGCACCACGTTCACGCGGACGACGTCGCGCAGGCGTTCGAGAAAGCCATCCAGAATCGCGACGCGGCAGCCGGCGAGGACTTCAACATCGTCGCCCCCACTGCGCTCACCGTCCGCGGATACGCCGACATCGCCGCCGCTTGGTTCGGCCAGTCCGCAACGTTGGAGACGGTCACGTGGGAACACTTCCGCGAATCGACCACACCGGAGTACGCAGAGTCGAGCTGGGGCCACCTCTACCGCAGCCACTGCTTCACGATCGAGAAGGCCACGTCCCTGTTGGGCTACGCTCCCCGGTACGAGCCCGAACAAGCCGTCCTGGAGTCCATCACCTGGCTGATCGAACGCGGGCAGTTCCGCGTCGCCAATCCGCTGAGCGTCCCGGCGAGCTGACCGTTCAGTTGGACAGCGCCGAATGTGTCTGGCGGTCGTGGGACGCCGCCATCCTCCCCGCCGACGTCCGACTCCTAAGTACCAAAAGCGTCCTGACGGTGCCGCCCTGGCCTGGCCGGCCGAAGGGAAGCGTTGGGATCGGACCGGCGGTTCGCTGACCCGTCTTAATGCTCACCATCACGATCGGCTTTCCCTGTTCCTGGGCGATGCCACGAATTCGACCGAGATCGGCGCGATCCTCCTGGCCAGCATGGGGTTGGGAATAGCCAGCCAATGACTCTGGCTCTGCGCTACCGATAGCCCTAGAGAGCGGCCTTCACCGGCTTTTCTTAACCGGTAACGGTGAATCGTCGGGACACCAAGGAAGATGTACCCAAACGCTATCGCCGGGTATCCGGTCCACAGCGGTCTAAGCAACTCGCGAAGGGGGCTAATGAAAATCATGGCCGCGCCCAGGAGGATTATTGCGAGCGTCAGCAAGCCGCTCCAACCGTGGAGCATCACGCGGCGGGCTTGTTCTGCAGTGATCATTTCACGGCTCCTCGTGCGCGAAATCACTTCGGTTGCTTTCCTGAGGGCAACCCAAGTTGCGGGTGCTGCCCCCCACCCCGCCAGCGATAGAACCCAGCTGGCCTGGAGCGGTGAATCCCTCTCGTCATTCCACCCAGCGGAGTCGACCAAAAGCGTATGACAACCTTGAACGCTATGAACGCCCCGCTTGACGATTGAGGAAGACGAGCGGCAGGTCTAAGGTCTTACTTGCACTTACCGCTCAAACAAGGCATCTACGATCCTTTGTACGTCCTTCCGAGCCCTCTGTGCCGCACTTGTGAGTAGATAATCCAGGCAACTGAGCCTACAAACGGCAATACGAAGATCGCGACGCCAACGGCCACTTTGACTGGAGCGGGAATCCCCTTTGAGGCGATAAGCGCTGCAAGCGCGGCGACAACCAACACCACATAGACGATGCCAAAAACAGGGGTAGCCCACGAGCTGACCTCTGGGTTAACCGGGTCAGTTGAGTTCAGCATCATGGATAGGGCCATGACTATGATTGTGACACTGTTGCCGTGTATGGGCGCACCTGAAGCTGTACCCATACTTCCCATGATCCCCATGGTGCCTGGACCCTGGATTGCGCTTGGGCCCATGCCGGTGTGGTTCCGATGGAAGTTCCTCGGCCAATCCACACTGTTGGGGACGAGCAACTCACGCCCGCGCAATTCTGAGTGGAGTTTCCGACGGAGAGGATGCTGCTGGGCCCGCCGTTGACATGTTGATACGTGGCAACAAACGCAACGTTGATTATTCCGCTCCAGTTAGCCGCAATGCTGCACCCGCTGTAAACGGCATAGCCGCTACCGCCCGCGTAGTTGCAGTTCGTAATTACGGCGCTAAGCGTGACAGATGCGGAGGCCGCTTCCACGGGCCTTTCCACGCTCTGTGCCTTGAACGAACCATCAGCAAACCGCTCGATAATCATCGCTTTGGTGCGAGTTGACCGATCCTCGATAAGGACAGGTGCGACACCTGTAAACGCGTCGAGAGGCTGCCCGGCCCGTAACTTCTTGATCAACTTTTCCTGCTGAGCTGAGCTTACGTCGAATTCATTGAAAGATGCCCGGATTCTGGCTTCGTCCGTGGAAGTGAGATTGTTCGAGCTACCTGACCCTTCCACTGTATCGCCCAGTGGACCCGCGACGGCCATCGGAGTGATTCCGATAAGCAGAAGTCCCATAGCCAAAGCAACAAAAGTAATCCTTCGCCGACTCGTGCTGCTCTGGTTTCTTCGAATGATAGAACAATTTACTTCTTTCACGTTCACTGTCTTTCTTTAGAAGCTACAGTAATTGGTCTTACTGGAAATTGATGTCGAGCCTTGGCATCAACTCTTCCGACGAGGACTGGGGATAATCATCGGTGATAAGTGATGACGCATTCGAGGTTGTCACGTGGGCCGGAGCGAGCGACAAATGTGTCGTTGCCGAACCATGGGCTTCGCAATGGATCACACTCTCGTTCTCGGCGGTCACTTTGCTTGCTTCCTGTAGTCGAACCGCGTCGCAGGACTCGCCCCCGCCGCCGCCAGAGATAGCACCCAAGCGGCCTGATTGTTGATGAATGAAATGGTGGCAACGATCAGGAGCATTGTGGCCGCGGAGAGAGTTAGAGATTTCATCAACAGCAAAATAAGCCCGCGCGAGGGCCTCTCCGTGTGCGATGTGCTGAATCTCAGTGTCATTTGGCCAAAAATCAGTGTGAAAAAGGCCAATCTCAGTGTTCGAAGGCGGCCATCTCCGTGTTCATCGGTGCAGGCCTCACCGTGTGGCGGAGCACGCCGTCGTCCCTTTCAACTTCCCAATGAAGCCTCCGTGTAGCTGCCGGTCACCGGGGCCGCGTGCTTCAGTGTGACTGGGCTCCCGAACAGCTGGTCTCCAACGCCAGAGTGCGCGCTTCGCCACCGAATTCCGCGCCGTACGAGGGCGTGAAAAAGCCACTCAACCATCTCTAATTACGAGAAAGCAGCTAATGATTCAGGAGTTGCGCTAACGGCAGCCCCAAAGGTAGCGGCTTTGGCCGGCTTTTCCCGACCGGTGACGGTGAATTGTCGAGGCGCCAAGAAAGCTAAATGCAAATACTATTGCCGGGTATCCGATCCACAGTGAGCCAAGCAACTCGCGAACAGGGCTGATGGAAATGATGGCCATACCCAAGAGTATTATTGCGAGCGTCAGCGAGACCTCCGACCATGAAGCACACCTAACGGTATTGCACTCGAATCCTTGCGCTCCCCGGGCGTCGTGCTCCGCGACTGAACCACGCAGGAGGCGAATGCCACCGCACAGGTGCCTGCAGCCGTCGTGCACCTCAACCAGCGACGCAAGCCGCGCCTAGTCCTCAGACTCCGGCCGCTGCTGCGATCCGGATCCGGGTTCCTTCCTGGGGGACTCGCCATCCGGGCTACCGAGCTCGTCGGAGTAGGGCGCGTGGCCTTGGGGGAATTTGTCGATGAGTTCGTTGGCGGCCATGGCCAGGAGGTCGCGCTGGAGGACGGGCAGGGAAAGGAGGCCTTGGAGGTAGGCTTCCACCTCGTATTCGCCAACTTCGCCGCCCAGGCTGAAGTACTTGAGCCAGAGTTCGCCGACGTTGACGCGGGCTGACTTCAGGGCAGCGGCCAACATGCGCTGCTGTTGTGGTTCGTGCGGATCGAAGCCCATGGGGCCGGCCTTATTCCAGGGCTGCCGGAATCCCGGCGACGATATCGGCACTGATCTGGCCCAGCGTGCTGTTCTGCCGCCGGGCCCGGCGCATCAGTTCCGCAAGGGCCATGTCAACGGTCAAAGAGTGGCGCTGCATCAAGATGCCGCAGGCCCGGTTGACGAGGTCGCGGCTATGGAGGGACTCTGCCAAGGCTTCACTGATGCGGTGTGGTGCTTCGCTGGCCTGGATATTCGCGAGGAGCGTGGCAGCCGGCGCGGCGAATAGTTCCAGCACCCGGGCGGCTTCGTCGCCGAAAGCGTCGGCGCGGTCCGAGTAGATCTTCAATGCGCCAATGCATTCTTGCTCGGCGATCAAAGGAGTGCTGACCACGGAACGGATGGGCATGTCCCTCACGACGTCAGTCCAGTCCGGCCAGCGCGGATCCGTTACGACGTCCCGGACAGTCACCGTTTCCTCCATGGCCCAGGCTGTCAGGCACGGACCCTGGCCCAAGTCATATTGGAGGGCATCTCCACGGGTGACAACTTCGTCCGTGGACGCGCTGCTGGTCCGCCTGCCCCTCGAATCCAGAATGGAAACTCCTGCACCAGTTGCCCCGGACACGGAGTCCTTGATGGCACGGGCAAGCAACCGCACGGCGCGGTCCACCTTCTCTTCCGTCAGCAGCAGGCCCTGGATTCGCGCGATAACGGTTGACAGTTCATCCAGCGGTAGTTTCCGCGCCATAGTCCTCATTCATCTAGGTCGAGTGCATCGAGCCGCAAGCGCTCCTGTGAAAGAGAATCCATGACGGCAGTTAGTGCGCTGTTCCTAGCTTAGTCCGCACCATTCCGCACCCTTTGGCTATTCGTCGAAGTAGGGTGCCGGGTCCGCCTCACCCGAAACGGAGGCAATGACGTTCGCGGCTATTTCACGGAGTTTGACATTTCGACTGTTCGACGCCCGGGTCAGGACCTTGAAGGCCGCGTCGCGACCGCATCGGTTCTGCGCCATGACAATTCCGACGGCGGTGTCGATCGTCGAGCGGGACTGTATCGCCGCCGTCAGGTCGTCCCGGGCGCTACGCAACTGCGAGATCCTCAAAGCCAGGCGCACGGACTTTGCTGCCCTCCTGCCGAATTCATCTGCCGCCGTGATGTCCGGTCCGGAAAACCCGTGCGGAGTGGTCGAGTAGAGGTTCACGACGGCGTCTGCCTCACCGGCCAGGTCAAGGGGGACTGCCAAGATGGATCCAATACCGTTCCGCCAAACAGCCTCCATGTAGTCGCTCCAACGGCTTTCGTGGCGGCTATCGACTACCAGAACTAATGAATTGTGCCGAAGGGCCGTGAGGCCAGGCCCGTCGCCGAAATCAATCTGCAGTTCATCGAGCGCGCCCACTCTTTCATCGCTGCTGGCGCTGGTGATGCCCTTCTTCTTCGTGATGACGGTGACACCGCATGAAACGGCGTTCGAGGAAGAAGAGAGGGTAATCGCTGCCAAGGTTGCCAAGTTTTCAAGAAAATCGTCAAGGTCGACGCTTTCCAAGACAAGTTCCTGGAGGGTAATGCCAAGGTCCTGGTTCGGGTGAGCGGCCAGTCCATCCAAGGCATTGCGGGTCGGCCGCGGCTCTGGGTTGGTCATGAGTCTGCCATCTTGTCGGTGCCCAATTCCTGCATTGCCAACGCCTTCGAGATACCACTTGGCGGCGATTCTCCGTTGCGCAGACGCCCACTCGGGAAGTCCCATGCCCGGTCCCTCACGATGATTCACGGGGTACACCGGGGGAAGTCCAGTCCCGCCGGACTGATGCGTTGAGGATGTCGGTGGCGATGTCATGAAGACGCCGGCTGCTGTTCCGCGCAGCGAGCTGAAGCAGCTCCATGGCGCGGTCCCGTCCACAACGGTTCTGGAGCATGATCAAGGACAGTGCCGCGTCCACCACTGATCGCGATTGCAGTGCAGATCGCAAGTGCTCCGGGTAAGGCTCGGGGACATGGAGCCTCAGGGCCAGCCTCAGCGTCTTCGAAATATTGTCGGCATGCTCCTGCACGCGGGAGACTATGGCCTGGGTAAAAGTACCTGGCGCATAGGCGTAGCAATTCAAAGCCGCGCGGGACGAAGAGTCCGCCTGGATCGGTAACGCCAGGACCGACCTAATACCTTCGCCCGCCACTTGGAGGGCGTAATGCCCCCAGCGGTCGTCGGCCTGCAGATCGTCGATCAGCACGCGATGTTGGTGACGCAAGGCAGTGAGGCAAGGGCCGTCGTCGAACGCGTATTGCTTCTCGTCCAAGCGCTGCGCCGCAGCGGTGCTGCTGGCCACCGTTGAGGGGCCGGCGTCCCGCTCGACGGTGATGGCGCACAAGAGAGATTCCCGGCCATCCAACAAGGACGCTGAGATGGTGGCCACGCCCAGGAGAAATTCGGTGAAGCCCGGACTTTCAAGCAGGAGGTCCTGCAATTGTTCCGTAGTGGGTACTGCGTCGTTGCTGGCCATGCGGCCTCGATTCCAAGGGTGCCCGGAGAACCCCAACCCGGACCTGTAGCCGTACCCGCCCTCGCGCTGCACAGCCCTGATATTCAATCCCCGGACCCGAACGACCCATCCCGAAATCTCCTAATTCGACACTACGCCCTCGTGCGACCTTTGGACACGAAGCCCCAGGTGCCCTCGTTCGCCAGGCCTGCTGCCGGCCGAAATAAAGTCAAATTCGTTGACATGACGTAAGTCACTTTTTATATGCTGGAATAAGTCAAGCAGCCGGCTTTCTCGATACAAGACGAGGAGGTCAGTCATGGCAGCCATTCAACCCAGTCACCCCCATCTTCATGGTCAAAGGGCCGGCCACCTCGATGTTCGCGCTGCGCGCCGGGGAGCAGTTTGGTCGCAGGAGACCTCGAGCGAACCCTGGCGGGGCTACCTCCCCAGGCAAAGCGCGGTTCAGCAACTGTTTAGGCGGTGGCCATCCGTGCCTTCGCGCGAATTGGAACGCATCCGCCTGGTGCTTCTTCACTGTGATGAAATAGCCCATCCGTCCGCAACTCGGCGGCTCTCCGAACCAGCCCAGGCGCTGCTGGACCTCGTGACCGGCGAACTCGAGCGGCGACGGGAATCGGGACATCATCAACCGCTCAACGGTAGCCCTGCTACCGAGCATCCCGGGCCACTCAAGCTTTCCCGCGGACGCCGCCAAGGAGGACTTCCCTGAGTTTGGTGCCGGGCCGGTGGTGGGGCAGTTACTTCTTCGCCGAACGCGGTTTCGCGGCTTTCGGCGGGAGGGTCGCAACGTAGGCGAACGCCTTCTCGACCCACTCCGCCGTTTGTTCGTCGTCGCCGGCAAAAGCTTCGGGGAGGCCGACGTAGCCGCCCATGGCGCGGCCTTCCGGGCCGAAGGGAAGCGTTTGGTGGCTGGCCTCCAGAACCTCGCGGTCGTCGTCGGAAAGCTTGACGCCGATCATCGGGCCGAACAGGCCGGCGAACATATTGCCGTTCACGAAGGCGCCGAGGTTGCCGAACATCGGCTTGACGACGACGTCAGGGTTTTCCGGCACCACCGCGCGGAAGCGGTCTTTGTCGGCGTCGGACGGCTTGGGCATCTGCATGTGTCTGCTCCGGGTTAGGGGATCGAAAGCCTAGGACTGCATGCAGCATACGACGGCGGGATGCGGGCTGCCAGCGTCGCGGCACCGTGCCCCTTGTGAAACAAGGAAAGTAGGATAGGGGGATGTCGAGTTCACCGGAAAACGAAGCCGCAGGCCTTCTTCAAGGCATTCTGGACCTTCAGTCTGTGCTGGCGGGCTCAGAGAATGTCTCTGAATTCCTCACCGGACTCACCAAGCTCGCTGCAGCTTCGATTTCCGAAGCCTCCGACGATGAGATCGAATGCGCCATCACCGTCAAAGTCAGACGCCGGCCCCTTACCGCTGCGGGCAGCAGCTCACGCGCCGTCGAGATTGACCGGTTTGAGCAGGCTATCGGTGACGGCCCCTGCATCGCGGCACTCCGGGAGATGTCGCCAGTGATCATCGAGGACGATTCGACAGATCTGCGCTGGCCGGCGCTCACCAAGAAATTCGCCGAGGTAGGTGTTCACAGCTCGTTGGGGATTCCCATGGAAATCAGTGAGGAGGCCAGCGCCGCGCTGAACTTTTTCGCCTCCAAGCCAGGCGCATTCACCCCCGACGTCTTCGACAAGGCCGTGGGCTTCGCCGCCGCTGCACGCAACATACTCCACCTGTCCGTGCGCATCGACTCCGCCCATCACCGGGCACAGAACCTGGAATCAGCCATGCAAAGCAGGACCGCCATCGACGTGGCCTGCGGTGTCATCATGGCGCAAAACAGATGTTCGCAGTCGGAGGCGATGGCGATCCTTACCAAGGTCTCCAGCAACCGCAACCGCAAACTTCGGGACGTAGCCACCGAACTGATCGAGCAACTGTCCGGGAACAGCATCGAGACGCACTTCGAGGCGTAGGACGCGCACGCACCGGCCGGCGCCAAAGACGAACTATGAATCAGTGGATGACTGTGCCAGTTCCCGGCTTTCGAGGCGAAGTTCCAACTCGCTGATAACAAGCCCCGCCAGGTCCTGCAGGGTCGCCATGTCAGTCGCGGACATTGTTCGCGGGACCGTGTCGAGTATGCACATGGTTCCGAGGTTGTATCCCTCCCGAGTCTTCAGTGGAGCCCCGGCGTAGAATCCGAGGCCGAAGTCCCCGGCGACGAGGGGATTCGTGAGTGTCCGGGGGTCTTCGGGAGCGTTCTCCACGACCCAGACGTCGCCCTGCAGGATGGCTGAGGCGCACAGGCCCGGGTCCCTGGGAATTTCCTCGGCCGTGATGCCATGGTGGGACTTGAACCAGATTCGGTCATGGTCGACGATGCTGACGATTGCTATCGGTACGTTGAATAGCCGGGCTGCCAGGGCGGTGATTCTGTCGAAGGCGCCGTCGGGCGGGGTGTCCAATATCCGGTATTGGTGCACGGCGGCCATACGTGCGATTTCGTCGTCGGGAATGATGGAGGGGGCCACTTTGTGCCTGGCCCGGCCTGCCGAGACCTGATCGAACAGTGCCTTGGATGCTTCGCGTGCTGTGGGTCGTTCCAGCGGATCGGCGGCAGTCATGGCGGTCAGGAGTGTCTTCCAGTCCTCATCCATGTCTTCAGGGATATGTGGATCCCGGATCAGCCGGGCAACGGCGCTCTGGATCGGATCGCCGGGAAACGCGACCTGTCCGGTAAGGCTCTCGAGCAGGACGAGCCCTAGGGAGTAGACATCGCTGGCGGAAGTAACGGGCTCGGCCCGGGCTTGTTCGGGACTGAGGTAGGCCGCGGTCCCCAGGACTCCGCCGTCCGTGTCCCTCGGCGATTCGGACATTAAGGCGATGCCGAAATCGGTGAGCTTCGCGCGGATCCGCGCAGCGTCCTGGTGGTAGTCAAAGATCATGATGTTGCCCGGTTTGACGTCCCGGTGAACCACACCGTTGCCATGGATATAGGCCAAAGCGTCAGCCACATCGTGTCCGATCTGTGCCGTGTGGCGCGGCCCAAGTACACCCCGGGCCAGATGCTGCTTCAAGTCCGGGCCCTCGATGAGCTCCATCACCAGATAGACACGTGGCTCACCGGGCCCGTTGCTATCAACGCCTGCATCAAGGAGAGTGACCAGTCCGTGGTGGTTCATGCGGACAAGGACCTTCACTTCGTCGTCATCGATGGCCGCCGCCACGCCGTTGCGGGCTGGTTTCTTGATGATTTTGACTGCTACGTCGCGCCCAAGAAAGACATCGGTGGCCCGATATACGATGGCCATCGCTCCGGACCCGATGCGCTCGATCAGGCGGTATCGGCCCCCGAGGGGGGCATCGCCGTCGGCATGTTGTTTCATGCGGTAACCCTTACTTTCCTGGACCGCAGGAAGACGGAGCCCCGAAGGGGGAATTGAAGAAAGATTCCGGTTACCTTGGCGTTTGAGCTCGGGGGCGCGGACTGGAAAGCGGTAGCGGTCGCGGGAGCGAACCCGGCCTCAGTCAGAAATTTGGTCAAGCTTTCAAAGTCCTTCGGTAAACATGCCGGAGGACTGTGGAGTTCGCGTATTACGACTCGCCTCGGTTGGCGGGGGGTGCGCCGCTAAACGCGTGACCTGCCGCGGATGAAGTGGAAAATCAGGACGATCACGGCGACAACCAGAAGGATGTGAATGAGTCCACCGCCGATGCCGCCGATAAAACCGAGAAGCCAGAGAATGGCGATGATGATGGCTATCCAAAGCAACATGTGAGTCTCCTTGTTTGTGTGAGGGCCCTGGCCGGCGGCTAGGGACCTCATTGGTAAGCATACTTACTAATGAGCTGTGTGTGGGGGTGGTTAGTGCGGTTTTTCCATTTGGAAGCCGCACCGGCACCGAAGGACCCGGGTGTGGAGGTAGGCGCCGAGGAGGTCCGTTGGGAGCGGTTGGGTCGAGAGCGGTGTTAGCGGCGTTCTCGGGTCCGGGTTGCTCGGGGACATGGGTTCCCCGCAGTGGATGTACTCGGCGCCCAGGTGAAGGACGTCATCCTTAACGGGGGAGCGGGCCAAGACTGGGGCGACGAGGCCCGGGGTGGTGGACAGCACGCGGGCTCCGCCGCATCGGGTGCAGGTGACGGCAACGGCGAGGGTTTCTTTGCGGTTGTCCATAATGGCGATGGAGTCCACGACGAGGTGCAGATCGGTGTCGCATGTCGCGCACCAGGGTTGGGTGCCGCGGGGCTGGTTGGCGTCCCGGGGGATGTAAGTGCTTGAGATGGTGCTCAACGGTTCAGGCCAGGCCCGGGTAGCTTGCCAGAATGTAGTCGGCCGCCGCTGGGCCTGTCATGGCCAGCCCGTTGCCGGCTGGATGGATGCCTTTGGTTTTCAGCGCTGCCCAAAATACGTTTTCCGGCAGCGGCACGGATTGCTGGAGCAGGCACCAGCTCGTGTACAGGCCGTAAAAGCAGTCCCGCCCGAGAGCGGAGTCCGACTTGTCATAGGTGGTGATGGTGGATTCTTCAAGGAATTGGTCGAACTGGATGTCAGCCGTCTTAGCCATGGGGTCCCTTTGCGGGTAGGTTGCGTGCTGCCATGTCGTATTAGCAGGGGAGTGGTCGCCCGGTTCTGTGGAATTCTGCGGTTCGGGCGGTCTGTGCGTGGTGTGCAGTCACGGACTTGGGAAATGGAGCGCACGGCCGGTGGCGGTGCGTTGAAGTCCGCCTCGTTTAATCAGCTGTCGAACTTCACTACAATGTAGACTTTACGCGTAGACTACAAAGTAAGCAAGCTTATTTTCCCGGCAAGAGCCGCGATGAAACGATCAGATCAGGACGTAACCCCATGCCTCCCCCAGAGTCTCCGGCCAATTCTTCCGCTGCAGGTGCCGGCGACAAGCCCGCCGGGCAGAAACCCAGGCTGAGCCGGGACCTCGTCCTGTCCACCGCCCTGGCACTGGTGGACGCGGAAGGACTGGACGCGCTCACCATGCGCCGCCTGGGCCAGGAACTAGGCCGGGATCCGATGAGCCTCTACCGGTACGCCGCCAACCGCGCCGCGCTCCTGGACGGAGTGACGGAGCAGGTCCTGAAAGAGCTTCCCATCTCCCCGGACAACCCCGACTGGCAGGCACAGCTGCGCCAGATAGCCCACGACCTGCGCCTGCTCGCGCTGCGGCACCCGAACGTCGTGCCATTGCTCGTCACCCGCCCGCTCTCGACACCCCTGGGCCTGCGCCCGCTGGGCACGCTGCGCCCGCTCGAGCAGATCCTCTCGTTGCTGATCGACGCCGGCTTCACCCCCGGCGACGCGCTGCACGTCTACCGGGCGTACTACGGCTTCCTGTACGGCCACATCCTCAATGAACTGCAGGAATTCATCGTGGACCCGGAGGAAAACGAAGCACTGCTCCGCCTCGGCCTGCACCGCCTGCCCGCGAAGGAATTCCCCCGCCTCCGCGCCCTCGGCCCGGTCCTCGCCGACTACGACGGCGCCGCCGAACTGGACCAAGGCATCAGCATCCTGCTCGCCGGACTCGCAGCACCCTTCGTGCACGAATAGACGCCCCCCGCACAGCCGCACGCTGGGGGTCCCTCACGTGACACCCTCATGTGGCGAGCTACTGACGATACCGGCCTGAATCTCCCGAATGATTGACCCAAGAAGTCCCGACGCGAGAAGTCCGGGACCGAGCGGACCAGCGGAATCCTCCCCAACTGGCGGTAATTGCTGAAGCACGGCCCGTACTTGAGCATTCATTTGCTCGAGTTGCCAGGAGATCTCGTCGGAGATGGCCGTGGACTGATCCAGGGCGGCCAGCCCGGCCGCTTGCGCGGCGTAAGCGGCTGCGCCGAGAGCGTGCGCGCCCATGTGAGCGACGCCAGAAGATTGTCCAGCAGCACGGGCGGCGGCCACGGCCGCAGGAGAGCTCACCGCGTGCGCGGCCCGGCCAGCGACGAAACGCCGGCGAATCTCACCTGCGGCGTCAAGTTCACCGCGAGCAAACGCCCGCGTACGAGCGATGGCATCACGCGGTCGGTCGTCGCCCGGCGCCTCCGTCTCGAACAGGACCAGAACCCGCTCGGCGCAGTTCGCCGCCCACGCTGCGGCGATACGCCGATCGGCTTCGCTCAGTGACTGCGGAGAGGGCATGCCAAAATTTTCACACACCGGCCCGCAGGACGATCCTTTCCCGAATGCGTCAGCGTCGCCCGCGGCTTTGCTGTAAGGAAAGCGAGACGGGTCCTGCACCCGTGCCTCATAGATACCGCAATGAGCGAAGAGGGCGAAAGGGACACTTGAGACGGGGGTGGATGCCGGACTTGTCGAGGCATCGATTGTCAGCCCTGCGGGCGTCGCACATCCACTCATCACCGCCATAGGGGCTACAAGCCGCTGCAATGCCGAACATATGGAGGCGCCATGCGCCGAGGCTCGTTGAAGGTAGGTGCGCGGTCAAGAGGCTGAGCATCTCGATTGCATTGCCGGCAAGCAAAGCGGAATGTAACGCATGCGTGCGTTCCGTTTGAGGGTCCCTCACCTGGCCTGTCGTCTCCACTGGTTGTATCCATGTGCACGGTGAGGGATCGACTTACGGGCAGCACACGAGCGAGAATGCCTGACTGTCGGAATGCGACCCTCTGGTCGCGATTTTGTGATTGCCACGACACAGTGGTCCCTAATCAGGTTGACAACTTAGCAAGGAGTTCGCGGCCGAGCCGTTCGCCAGCGGTGGTCGGAGCGAGCCAGATGATGTCCAGGAACATATCGTCGTGTCTCCGCTCCCACCAAAGCGCTTCGATACGGCGTGTGGCTTCCCAAGGGTCTCCGTCCCAAGTGTCCAGGGGGGCCGGGTCATGGAACCATGGTGCTTCGTCCCAGAACACCGGGTACGCGTAGCCCCTGAGCAATAGTTCGAGGATGATCCCGATGGACATTGATCTTAGAGAATCCGCATCGGTGACGCGGGCCTTGGCGGCTACAGCGGACCTCACGTCCCTGTCGACGACCCAACCACGGACCATTCTGGCCAAAAGCGAGTCGATGATTGTCCAGTCGCCTGTCATTCCTTGATCCATTTCGTAGCTCGTTGCCGAGGCAGTCAGTTAGGGAGCCTATGGAGCGTACTTAGCGAGGAGAGTCCATGTTCCGCGCGTACGCCGCAGGCTCCCGTGCCTTTACTGCCCGTGTCCGTTGAATTCGCGAGGGTAATATTCGTATCGTCCAGCGCCCGCCGACGGCCCTTTGTCTTGTCTCAGATTCTCGAGTTGGCGGGCTGGATCCCACTGTTCGGGTGGTTTTTCGGAGCGGCTGCGCCAGCACATACCGCGCTCCACCCATGTGTTCCGGATCTCAATGATCTTGGCTTGCAAGGCCTCACCCAGCCTGCCGCCGTCAGCGAGACCGAACTCAACGCCGCAGCAGGGGCAGATGTCGTTACTCCCGACCTCGTAATCCATATATGGGGGTTCGTCCAAACCCGGGTAACCGCAGACGGGACAAAAGAACGTCATTTGTTACCTTCCTTGAGGAAATAGTCCGTCTTCGGCATGACCCAGTGAATCATGAGGTTGCCCCGGTTTGTCTGAGGTCCTCGACCTAGGTCTGCACGAAGAAGCTGAGCGATCCGCAGTGGGAGAGCATTGGGCTCGGTCAAGCTTCTAGGGTCCATCAACCGCACCGCCGATTCGGATCGTCATCGAATCGACCTGTGTCCGAGTTCGCATAGGGATCGCCTACCGGACGACACCCCTAGGCTGTTAACTAGAGGGCATGGACGACCTCGAGGTTCCGCATCGCATGACGAATCCGCCGCCAGAAGAGATTGCAGTCCGGCTCCACAGAGCAATGGACGCAGCCGTCGGCCTCCCTGACACCGACATAGCCAACATCCAATTACTGATCGACGCCGGCGAACGGCTCGTGGCATTCGAAACCCTCTGCACGCAAATCTTTGAATTCGAAATAGCGCTCCCTCCGGAACGCGTCCGAGACTTGGAGGCTCTCGGCGAGGTACTCGGAGCCAACCACGGCCTCACAGACTGCCTGTGGGAAGACACCGCGGATATGTAGCAGCCGATCGCAGACTTCCGGCGCCCTGAGAGGCACTTTGTCTCAGACCGACCAGCGTCTCCAGGGTCTGTGCCCCCCCGACGATAGTCCGGTGGGGATCCCTCATCGGGCGTAGCTCAAGTCCGGTAAGCGATCAGTTATGGTGCAGCGTCCCCTTGTACCAAGAATCGAGGTATCCATGGACGCCGCAGGTCGGTCTCCGCTCCATTACGCAGCACTCACCAATAATGCCGCCGAGGTGAAGCGACTGATCGCCGAAGGCGAGTCGCCCGATTCGTCCGACAGCCAGGGATTCACCCCGCTTCACCTTGCGTCCCAAGAGCACGCCATGGACGCGGCGGCCGCACTGCTCGT
Source organism: Arthrobacter sp. efr-133-R2A-63 (assembly GCF_030209795.1). Lineage (NCBI taxonomy): Bacteria > Bacillati > Actinomycetota > Actinomycetes > Micrococcales > Micrococcaceae > Arthrobacter > Arthrobacter sp. efr-133-R2A-63. The sequence continues at coordinate 75,831 of NZ_JARVRG010000014.1, forward strand.
CCTTGGCGCGACGGTCGACGCAATCAATTCCTTCGGCAACACACCGCTGTTCGTCGCCGTGTTCAACTCGCGCGGACGACCCGAGATGATCGAACTGCTGCGTTCACGCGGTGCAGATCCAATGCATTCGAACGGGACAGGGCAGACACCCGTGGGACTGGCCCGATTAATCGGCTTAATCGGCAACTACGATGTGGCACAGTACTTCGAAGGCCTCCCCTGATCTGCCAGAGCTAGCAACGTCCGCATAAGGATCCTTGACCGGACACACTTCGTCCTCGATAGGTCTTGATTGGACCAATTAGCTCATATGGTGGTGCCATGCCCGAGATGATCGCTTGGAACCTGGCCTTTCGTTGTGGCAATGGCCTGGGCAAAGCCCCAGGAGGAACTGCCGATGCTGCCCTGCCAAGCCAGCCGCCCTCAGGGTGGACGGGAAGTCAGGGGCCAGGCGTTCGGTGGGAACACTGGCCACGAAGCCTCAACACTGGCTTGCCCATGATGCATGTGCTGACTCTCTGGCTACCCGCAGACTTTCAAAGGCGCGGTCCCCAGTCTCCCGGAATCGCCATATTTGCTGGTGAGGTGTCAGCGCTGGTCGAAAAGTGAGCCATTTCGTGGGTTGAAAAGTGAGCCACGTT
>NZ_JARVRG010000011.1:0-75663 GCF_030209795.1 Arthrobacter sp. efr-133-R2A-63
CACCATTGAGCCGGACCGGACCCCCATCCCCGAGCTGCCCTCAGCAGAAGTGAGCCGGCGTCCGGCCCGGACCCGTCATAAGTGAGCGGGCGTCCGGCCCGGACCCGTCATAAGTGAGCGGGCGTTTGGGAGGGGCCGGAGGCAGGGCTCTTATCCCGGCGGTAAAGTTGGTGCACATGGAGAGCCTCTTTAGTCACCTCGCGCCGGACTCCGAACCCCAGCCGGAGCCATCCGGCGAGCTGAACCCGGTGGTGTGCACCGTCGTCGTGCCTTCTTCGGTGGCGCATGCTTTCATGGGCTTCACCGATCACCCGCACCTCTGGTGGCCGATGGAGGACCACAGCGTCTACGGGGCGGGCTCGCACGTTGAATTCGAGGAGAATTTGATCCTCGAGACCGCGGACGACGGGCGTACCTCGATATGGGGGACCATCGACGATTGGCAGCCGCCGTTGTCCTTCCACGCGAGTTGGTATCCGGGCAGCACCGCGATGTGGTCCACTGAACTCCGACTAGCCTTCCGGGCGGTTGACGGAGGTACAGAGGTCCGTCTGGTGCACGACGGCTGGGAAGGCGCCGAACACCCCGCGCAAACCCGTGCAAACTACGCTGCCGACTGGCCTGGAGTTCTTGAGCGCTACGTCCGGTTCATGGGCGGCGCAAGTGAATAGAATCCGTCGGCTCCAAGCTGCCGACTGGCGTTTGCTTCGCGACGTCCGGTTGGAGATGCTGTCGGACACCCCGATGGCTTACGTGGAGAGCTTAGCGGCAGCACGGCGCCAGACCGATACTCAGTGGCAGGAGCGAGCAGCCACGATGTCGGGTGACTCGAGCATCACGCTCGTGGCGGATGACGGGACAGATGGCAGCCGGATCAGTGGACTCATGCGCGTCGTCCTCAAGCAGCCACAGGATCCTTCCCAGGCTCAGCAAGCGATGCTGATCAGCGTCTACGTGGCGCCCGAACACAGGGGTCTGGGCCTGGCAGACCAGTTGCTCGACGAGGCATGCTCAGTCGCCGGCACCGAGCTCGGCGCGGCCCTGATCGAACTGGGTGTCCACGAGGACAACGCCCGCGCCAGGGCCTTCTACGCCCGGCATGGCTTTGAATACACAGGTGCCAGCCGGCCGTATCCGCAGGATAAAACCAGGTTGGAAATCGTCATGGCCCGCCGCATTACTCCCGTAGGGCCGACCCGGCAGAGCCAAGGCCCCGGCGGATTCATCGATGAACTGGCGGTCGCGCTGACGCAGGGACAAGTCGCCATCGACGAAGAGACACGAACGAGCTACGCGGCAGACCAAGGGCCGGTCCTGGACCTGCAGTTGCCCTTGGCTGTGGTGTTCGCCGAGTCCGTGGATGACGTGCAGTACGTGGTGCGCAGTTGCGCCAGGTACGGGGTTCCGATTGTTGCACGCGGCGCCGGCACCGGGGTTTCCGGTGGTGCCCATGCCAGCCAAGGGTGCATCGTGCTCAGCTTGGAACGCATGAACCGGATCCTGCAGCTCAACGCCGACGACGAGACCGCCGTCGTCGAACCTGGCGTGGTTAACGCGGATCTGAACGCCGCGGCGGCTGAACATGGCCTGATGTACGCTCCGGACCCTGCGAGCTACAAGATGTCCACGATCGGCGGCAATGTGGCCACGAACGCCGGCGGCCTGCGCTGCGCCAAGTACGGCGTGACCAGAGACTCGGTGCTGGCGCTCGACGTCGTCCTGGCCGACGGCTCGCTCATCCACACAGGACACCAGACGTTCAAAGGCGTGGCCGGATACGATCTCACGGCACTGTTTGTGGGTTCGGAGGGCACCTTGGGCATCGTGGTGGGCGTGACGGTGCGCTTGCGCTACCTTCCCCGCGACGTACAGACCGTGGCGGCGTTCTACCCGGACTTCCGCGGTGCCGCCGCGGGCGTCCTCGCGGTCGGAAAGGCACGCGTCCAGCCCGCCATCATGGAAATGCTCGACGCCGGTACGCTGGCCCAGCTCGATGAACTGTACGGCTCGGACCTCGGAGAACGCGGGCAGGCGCTTCTCCTGATCCAGACAGACGGTTTCGGAGCTGCCGCGGAAGCAACGCTCGTGCGGGAGGTGCTTGCAGCGGGCGGCGCCTCGGTGACGGCGGAATCGAACGCGGAAGCCGAGCGACTCATCGAGATGCGCCGCTCAAGCCGCGGCGACGAAGTGGACAACGAATACCGGGTAGGGGAGGACGTCGCCGTTCCCAGGTCCCGGCTTGTCGAATACGTGGCCGCGCTCGAAGCCATGGCCGTCACCCACGATGTCCAGCTCAAGGTGGTGGCCCACGCCGGCGACGGCAACCTGCACCCGACCTTCTGGGTGGACCGTGTGGACATGGAAGTGGACGCCGATGCAATGTCCCGCCTCAACAAGGCCTTGGACGACTCCATCGATGCCGCGCTGGAGATGGGTGGAACCATCACCGGAGAGCACGGGGTAGGTCAGTACAAGCTGCGCTGGCTTGGCCTTGAGCAGCCCGCACCCATCCGCGAGTTGCAGCGGCGGATCAAGGAGCTTTTCGACCCTGCCGGAATCTTCAACCCCGGCAAGGCCATTTAAAGCTTTGGTATTCCAAATCTGATCGTGAAGATCTCACGCCCTAGACCCAGGCCGGTTTACTTTACCAAGCAATGCCCCTAATCTTATTTGGTATACCAAATTAGATTCCGGGAGACGACCAATGGGACAAGCAAGCCAGCGCCACCGTACTTCCGCGTGCGCTGCTCGACGGACCGCCGGGGTGCTCGTTGCACTCGGGCTTGTCTCCATCAACCTCCGTCCGGCCATTACGACGGTCGCCGGCACCATGGGTCAGCTGCAGGCAGGCTTCGGACTCGACGCGCATCTGCTGCCGCTGCTCGGTGCCTTGCCTGTACTTGCTTTCGGCGTCTCAGCTCCCTGCGGTCCGTGGCTGGCCCGTCGCGTGGGCACTGGCAGGGCCGTGGCTGCGGCGCTTCTGGTACTTGCCGCCGCGCTGATTGGCCGCGTATTCGTGCCCGGGCTGTTGCTGCCCGGAACGTTCCTGGCAGGGGCATCCATCATGACCGCCAGCGTGCTCGTGCCACAGATCGTCAAAGCAAACCGCGGTACCGGCTGGTGGACGGGGCTGTGCACGATGGGCTTCGGTCTGGGCGCGGCGCTCGGCGCAGGGCTCGTCCAGCCGCTGCAGCAAGCGCTCGGCGGAAGCCTCGCCTGGGCACTGGCCGTCTGGGCCGTCCCCGCCGTGCTCGCGGCCGCGTTGATCCGGCGTACAGCTCAAACACCAGGGCGCCCCAGCGGGACCGATGGAAGCGGCGGACCGGCGTCGGGCGCTGGTTTACAGGAGACGACGACGGCGGGCGGCGCCACGGGCGAGGCCGTCGCCATTCCGCTGCGAAAACAGGGGACGGCCTGGGCTGTGACCGCTTTCTTCGGGCTGCAAGCCATGCTGTATTTCGCCATTACCTCGTGGTTGGCTGTCTTCCTGGTGTCGAAGGGCCAGACCGCGGCGGACGCGGCCGGGCTCTTGGCCTGGTTCAGCATCGCCGGGCTGCCCGCAAGCTTGCTGGCTCCCGTCCTCGCGGGGCGTCGAGCGGTCCTGAAGTTCATGGCTCCGGGCTTGGGGTTGTTCGTTGCCGCGGCTTTGATAGGCGTCTTGACGGCGCCCGCAGCTTTGCAGTTCCTGATGGTCGGCCTGTTGGGGATCGTCCAGAGCGCCGGCTTCGGGCTGGGAATGGCGTTGGTGGTCATCCGTTCGGCAGGGCCGGAGAGCGCTGGCAGCCTTTCCGCCATGAGCCAGGGTTTGGGTTTCGCGCTGGCCTCCCTGGGGCCCTTGGGCGCGGGATTCCTGCATGAGTGGTCCGGTGGCTGGGACGTTCCGTTTTGGGCCTTGGCGGCGGAGGCGGTGTTCCTTGCGCTTGCCGGTTTCCTCGCCGTGCGCGGGCCCGCCGTGCGCGGGCCCGCCGTGAGGGTGGCAGCCGCCGAGGCGGAGCGCCGTGGCGAGCCTGCCGCCGTCGGGCGTTAAACCAAGAAAGCGGCCGGTCCCTCCGCGAGGGAACGGCCACTTTTTGTGCGAAATTAGACGAGCTTGAGCTGATCCGCCACGACCTTGCCGCGGTGGATCACTGTGCGGTCGGTGCCGCGGTCCATGACGGCGGAGGCCACCGTTTCGCCGTCGAGCAGCAGGAGTTCCGCGGGATCGCCGACCTCGACGCCCGGGCGGTGTGCCGTGCCCTTCAGTCGGGTGGCGGACGGGTCGAGGATACTTGCGCCACCTACCGTGGCGATCGCGAGGCAGTGCTCGATGAGCTCGTCCTTGCGGAAGCCGTGGGTGAAAGCGAGCTGCCATGTGCGGTCGAGCATGTCCGTGTTGCCGTAGGGGGACCAGTAGTCGCGCTGGCCGTCCTCGCCCAAGCCCATCCGGACTCCGGCTTGGGCGAGCATCGGGATGGGCAGCTGGCCCGCCACCCCGGCGGAACCCGGCGCCACGGACGCCATCGAGATGTCCAGTTCGGCGAACTCGTCGATGAGGCGGCGCGTGGTGGCCTCGGAGATGCTGCCCAGCTGGTACGCGTGGGACATGGTGACCTTGCCCTGCATCCCCAGCGCGCGGGTGCGCTCAAGCACCAGGTCCGTGCTGAACACGCCGAGTTCGCCGGGCTCATGGAGGTGGATATCGATGGGGACCTGGTACTTTTCGGCCAGTCCGAAGACGATGTCCAGATGCCGGGCCGGATCGCGGTCCAGGCTGCAGGGGTCGATGCCGCCCATCACATTGGCGCCGGCCTTGAGGGCCTGGTCCATGAGGGGCACGGTGCCCTCCTCGAGGAGGAGGCCGGCCTGCGGGAACGCGATGATGTCGACGTCGGCCTGGCCTTTGAACTGCTCCTTGGCGGCCATCACGGCGTCGAAACGCTCAAGGCGGCAATCGACGTCGATCTGGGCATACGAACGGACTCGGGTGGTGCCGCGCGCGATCATCCGGCCGAGGGTGTCGTTGACGCGTTCCTGCAGCGGAACTTCGGCGTTGCGCCAGTTCTGCCGGTCGTTCATCATCATGGTCCATACGCCCGGGCCGCCGGTGTGTTCGCGGAACGGCAGGCCGATGCGGGTCGAGTCCAGGTGCACATGGACGTCCGAGAACGACGGCACGAGAAGACGGCCGCGGCCTTCGACGACGGTGACGTCGCCGGCCGCTGCGCGCGCCGGGTGGTGGGGTTCGACGCCGGTGATCTTGCCGTCCGTGACGAGGACGTCGCTCAATGCTTGTCCCCAGGGGCGGACGGCGCGAATCAAGGTGTTCAATGTATTGCTCCTTTGATGTTGGATCTATTGCACACCAGCGTGGGCCGCGGATTCCAGACCTGCGTGATGGCAGGCCGGGGCCAAGGGCGAACCCGCTCCGGCGCTGGTTGACAGAGAGTGGACCCCCGGCTCTTTTGTATACCAAAAATAGATTAGAGCAGGTTTTGGGCGATGTAAATCACAAATATTGCGTTATCTGGAATACCAAAAAGCACTATTTCCGCCCGTGTATGCTCGGGTGGAATGCAAGACGACGGGGAAGGGAAGGGTGGCCGAAGGCGATGTCCGAAACGCTGACAGCCCGCGACGACGAAGCCCGGGCCGAACAGGTCTACCAGCTGGTTCTTGAGGGAATCGTGGCGGGGAGATACGAGCAGGGCGTGCGGCTGCGCGAACGGGAGCTCTCCGAGCTCTACAACGTTTCACGAATTCCGGTACGCGAAGCCATCCAACGCCTCGAGCAGGACGGCTTCGTGGAAACCTTCCCCCGCCGGGGCGCAGTGGTCCGCCAATTGACGCTCACCGACGTGAATGAACTTTTCGACGTGCGGCTCTGCCTGGAAACGTTTGCCGCCCGCATGGCGGCCGTCCGCGTCGCGGCGGGTGAACCGGGCGGCCGACTGCAGGAACTCCTCGACGACACGAGGCAAGCGATCGACGACGACCGGACCGACGACGTCGTACGCCTCAGTGCGGCGTTCCATGCCGAAATCGTCCGGCTGTCCGGCAACCGGCTGCTCATCGAATCGGTCAAACCGTTGTTCGGGCGGATGCGCTGGATCTTCGGGCTCGCCCACAACCGCAGCAACGAACTCCAGCGCGATGAGCACATGGAACTATGCAACGCCATCCTCGGCGGCAAGGCCGACCTCGCCTACACGCTGGCGTACTCCCACATCGAGCTAGGACGCGAACCCGTACTCAAGGGACTCGCGCAGACGCTGGAGCCCTAAACCTCGGCGTTAGTCGTCCGAATCCGGGTATTCGTCCTCGTCGTACCGGGATTCCTCGGTTTCGGCTTCCAGGATCTTGAGCATCGCAGTGTCAGGGTTGAGCATGATGGCAGCCTCGTCACGCCGGTGGCGCAGGATGGTATCCAGGTAAGACTGCACGGCTTCCGCCAAGGGGATGTGGCTGTCCTGCTTCTGGCTCATGTACCAGCGGTGCTCGAGGACTTCGTGGACCACTTCCGCCGGCTCAAGCTTGCCGGCGAGGTCGCGCGGGATGGACCGGACGATGGGCTCGAAGATCTGGCTGACCCAGGTGTGGGCACTTATTTCTTCGTCCATGTCCGGATTGTTGTCCGCCCGGAACGAATCCATGTCGTTGAGCAGCCGGCGGGCCTGGTTCTCCTGGGCATCCAGGCCAGTGAGGCGGAGCAGCCGCCGCTGGTGGTGGCCGGCGTCGACGACCTTGGGCTGCAGCTGGATGGTGGAGCCGTCCGCGGTGGTCTTGATGGCATATTCCTCGACGTCGAAGCCCAGTTCGTTGAGGCGGCGGATGCGCGCCCCCACGCGCCAGCGCTCGCCGAGTTCGAACGATTCCTTCTCGGTAAGCTCGGTCCAGAGCCTGCGGTACGAGTCCATGATGAGCTCCGACGTCGCCACCGGGTCCACCTTCTCTTCGATCAGTCCGCCTTCGAGCAGGTCCATGAGTTCCCCGGCGATGTTGACGCGCGCGATCTCGAGATCGTATTCGCGCTGGCCCACCGACAGATCGGGGTACAGCTCGCCGGTCTCGGCGTCCACGAGGTACGCGGCGAAGGCGCCGGCGTCGCGACGGAACAAGGTGTTGGACAAGGAGACGTCGCCCCAGTAGAAGCCGATCAGGTGCAGGCGCACCAACAGCAGCGCCTGGGCATCGATTAGCCTCGTCAGCGTGTCCCGCCGCAGCATCTGGGAGAAGAGCGCCCGGTATGGCATGGAGAATTTGAGGTGGCGGGTGACCAGCACGGGGTTCAGCGGCTTCCCGTCCACCGTGGTCCGGCCGGTGATGACTGCAACCGGCTCGACGCATGGCACATCCATCCGTGCCAGCTTGCGGAGCATGTGGTACTCGTGCCGGGCAACGTGCTCGGACGTTTCCTTGATGGCGATAACGGAGCCGGCCAAGTGCGCGAAACGCACGATGTGCCGGGAGATGCCGCGGGGCAGGGCGGCCAGGTTTGCTGCGGGCCAGTCTTCGAGGGCGATGTGCCAGGGCAGGTCCAGGAGTTCGGGATCGGCCGCCGCGGCGGTGATGTTGAGGGATCCGATGACGCTCGCTGGTGGTGCAGTGTCGTTGGCGCTGGCAGCCTCGGTGCGCGGGAGTTTGCCGATCTGCGCGTAGTCGGTGGGTTCGTCATGCCACTTGGCACCGCTTTGCTCGGTCATGGGGTCAATTCTTCCGTATGGAGGCTGTTGTTAACGACGACGGCGGCCCGTCCACTCGGAAGGGCCGCCGTCGCTTCGATATTAGGGTGCCGGTGGGGATCAGTCGCCCAGGCGCAGGCCCGACTTCGTGTCGAACAAGTGCACGTGGCCGGACTGCGGACGAACGAAGATGGACTCACCCTTCATCGGGGGGCGGCGGCCGTCGACGCGGGCCACGATGTCGTGGCTCTTGCCGTCAAGCGTGGTGTGGCCGTAGACGTAGGCGTCGGCGCCGAGCTCTTCGACGACGTCGACCTCAACTTCGAGGCCTTCGCCGGCACCAACGGTCTCGAGGTCTTCCGGACGGGAACCGAGGGTGACGGTCTTGCCGTGTGCCTCTTCGAGGACATCGTGGGGTACCGGGTACACGGTGCCACCGAACTGGACGCCGCCGTCGACGACGGGCAGTTCGAGCAGGTTCATGGCGGGGGAGCCGATGAAGCCGGCAACGAAGACGTTCTTCGGGCGGTCGTACAGGTTGCGCGGGGTGTCGACCTGCTGCAGCAGGCCGTCCTTGAGAACGGCAACGCGGTCACCCATGGTCATGGCCTCGACCTGGTCGTGGGTCACGTAGACCGTGGTGACGCCGAGGCGGCGGGTCAGGGATGCGATCTGCGTACGGGTCTGGACACGGAGCTTGGCGTCCAAGTTGGAAAGGGGCTCATCCATGAGGAAGACCTGCGGGTTGCGGACGATGGCGCGGCCCATGGCAACGCGCTGACGCTGGCCACCGGAGAGTGCCTTCGGCTTGCGGTCCAGGTATTGCTCAAGGTCAAGAAGCTTGGCTGCTTCGCGGACACGCTCGGCGCGCTCTTCCTTGGAAACGCCGGCGATCTTGAGTGCGAAGCCCATGTTGTCCGCAACCGTCATGTGCGGGTAGAGCGCGTAGTTCTGGAAGACCATTGCGATGTCGCGGTCCTTCGGCGGGACGTCCGTGACGTCGCGGTCACCGATCAGAATGCGGCCGGAGTTCACATCCTCGAGGCCCGCGAGCATGCGCAGGGAGGTGGACTTACCGCAACCGGAGGGTCCAACGAGGACCAGGAATTCGCCATCGGCGATGTCGATGTTGAGCTTATCGACGGCGGGCTTATCTGTGCCCGGGTACAGACGCGTAGCGTTATCAAAAGTAACTGTTGCCACAGTTATCAATCCCTTCACCGGCAGGTACGTGCCGGACGATCCGTTGTGAATGGTTCATGTTTATTCAGTTGGACTCCCCGCCCTGGGCTAAGCCCGGGCAAGGGAGACTGAGTGACGCCGCACGGTAGTTGTGCGCCACATCACAACCAAGAGTATGGCAGCAGTCCGGGTTATTCGCCTAAATGTTACGAATGTCACATGTGAGATGCGTCTCCCGAGACCTTGCGGCGACGCTCGCGAAGCACGGCCTCCAGGAGTTCTGCGACGTGGACAGGGGCCTCGACGCGGAACTCGGCCTGGGTGAAATCCAGCCCCACCTTCACTCCGACGTCGCTGGAGCCGAGCCTGGCGATCGCGTCCTCGTCCGTCACGTCGTCGCCGGCAAAAAGGATCCCGGTGGCGGAGGTGGCCTGGCGCAGGAACTCGACAGCATCGCCCTTGGAGGAGTGCACTACCGAGGTCTCGAGGATCCGTTTGCCGTTCTTGAGGAAGACTCCAGGCAGGCCTTCGAGCACCGACCTCGCCGCCGCGACGGCGTCCTCCGCCACGTCGTCGGCGGCACGCCTGGTGTGGAGTACGACGCCGGCGGGCTTGTCTTCGAGGACGGTCCCCGGAGCTTCCTGCGAGATTCCGGCCAAGACTTCGCGGACTTCGGCGAGGAGCTCCCGTTGGGCGTCGTCGAGTTGGAGTTCCGTCGAACCGGGGCCCAACCAGGCCTCTGCGCCATGGCTGCCTATCAGCAGCGTGGCTTCAGGGGGTGAGGCGACCTCCCGCAGACTGGCCAATGCGCGCCCCGAGATGAGCGCCGTCGTCGTCCTCGGAAGCTTGGCGAGTTCGGCAAAAGCGGCGGCTGAGCGCTCGAGCGGGCGGGCGGCGTCGGCGTGGTCCACGATCGGGGAGATGGTGCCGTCAAAGTCCATCGCCACCAGGAGGTGGTCGGTTCCCGCTATCCTGCGGACGGCGTCGAGCAGCTCGGGCTGGAGGCTCAACGGGGGAGTGGCGGCTGTTTCAGGAGTCATCGCGAACCACGGTTTCTGCTAGGGCCGAGAGGAACTCGGCTGACCAATGATCGACGTCGTGGTCGAGGATTTGTTTCCGCATGGACTTCATCCGGCGGCGGGATTCGTTCGGGGGAAGCTCCACGGCCCGCATGATGGTGTTCTTGAGTCCGTCGATGTCGTGCGGATTCATGAGGAGCGCTTGCTTGAGCTGATCGGCCGCTCCGGTGAATTCACTGAGTACCAAGGCGCCCGTGTTGTTGGTCCGGGCCGTGACGTATTCCTTGGCGACGAGGTTCATGCCGTCGCGCAATGCCGTTACCAGCATGACGTCGGCCGCGAGGTACAAAGCCACCATTTCCTCGACCGGGTAGCTGTGGTGGAGGTAGCGCACGGCCGTGTTCTGCATGGTGTCGTAGCTGCCGTTGATGTGGCCCACCGTGCCTTCAATTTCCTCGCGCAGGAGCCTGTACTGCCGCACGCGCTCGCGGCTGGGACTGGCCACCTGGATCAGGGTGGCGTCCTCCACCTTGAGCCGGCCTTCCTTGAGGAGTTCCTCGAACGCCTTCAATCGGTGGGGGATGCCTTTGGTGTAGTCGAGGCGGTCCACGCCCAGGAGGATCGTTTTCGGGTTTCCGAGGTCCTCGCGGATCTGCCGGGCACGCTCGATGATGTCCGGGCGCCCTGCGAGTTCGCTGATGTGGTCCACGGCGATGGAAATCGGGAAGGCCTGCGCGCGGGCAATATGGGTGATCTGCCCATCCCGTCCCTTGACGTGGACTTGTTGCTGCTTGACGCTCGCACCGATGAAGCGGCGCGCCGAACGCATGAAGTTTGCCGCGTCGCTCGGGCGCTGGAAACCTACCAGGTCAGCGCCGAGCAGGCCTTCGATGATGGCCTGGCGCCACGGCAATTGGGCGAAGATTTCCGGTGGCGGGAACGGGATGTGGTTGAAGAAACCGATCCGCAGGTCCGGGCGTGCCTGGCGGAGCATGCTCGGCACGAGCTGGAGTTGGTAGTCCTGCACCCACACGGTGGCTCCGTGGTCCGCGTACTGGATGACGGCATCGGAGAACCGTTGGTTGACCCGGCGGTAGCTGTCCCACCAGGTGCGGTGGAACTCCGGCGGGGCAATGACGTCGTGGTAGAGCGGCCAGAGGGTCGCGTTGGAGAACCCTTCGTAATAGAGCTCAACATCGTCGGTGCTGAGATCCACGGGAATCAGGTCCATGCCGTCGTGGCTGAAGGGCTCCAGGGCCTCGTCCGGGGCGCCGTGCCAGCCCACCCACGCGCCGTCGGTCTTTGTCATCATCGGTGCGAGGGCGGTCACCAGGCCGCCGGGAGAGCGGCGCCAACCTTCCTCGTTGTTTTCCCCGTCATCGCTGGGGTAGCGGTCAACCGGAAGGCGGTTGGAGACCACCATGAAATCGTGTTTCCGGGCTTTTGGAGCCTGATTTCCTTCGGGTCCGCTGTCGATTTTTTCGCTTGCTGGTTCTTGCATTGCTGCCCCCTGGGGTTGCCTGTGACTCTTCTCCCACCCTACCGGCGGGAATCATCAAGGACACTTGCTCGTTCCTCAGACTGGAGTCGAAGACCCCAGCAAAGCTGCCAGTCTTCTCCCGTAAACTGGCACCGTTGCCATAGCTAATAACCCAACGCCGTCGATAAATCACGAGGAACTGATGAGCCCCGCAAACGAACCACGCCTGTCCAAGGCAGAGCGCACCGCCCAGGCCCGCGAGAAGGCCCGCGAAATCCGCGAAGCTCAGCTGAAGAAAGACAAGCGCAACAAGTTGCTCATCGGATGGGGCATTGTGGTTGCCGTTGTGGCGATCCTCGCGGTCATCGCCCTCGTGGTCACCCAGAACATAGCGAACAACGCCCCTATTGCCGACCAGGGCCCGACGCCGGCGAACGCCAACGTGCACGGCGGCGTGACGCTGCTGAAGGGCACCGATGTGACGAAGGTGGCCGCCGGCACCGTCAGCCTGGCATCTCTGCCGTCCGCCCCGGCCACCCCGCCCGCCACGGTGACCGCTCCGGGGGCTGACGCTGAAGCTGGCAAACCGGTCAAGGTTGTGGCCTACATCGACTTCATTTGCCCGATCTGCAAGAACTTCGAGACCACGTACAGCCAGCAGCTGACCCAGTTGCGCAACGATGGCAAGATCACCCTGGAGTACCGTCCGTTCGGCTTCCTCGACGCCAGCTCCAGCACCAACTACTCGTCCCGCGCAGCCAATGCCGCGGCCTGTGTCGCGAACACCTCGCCGGACAAGTACTCGGCGCTCGTGGACCTGCTGTACGCACAGCAGCCCGCCGAGGGCAGCGCAGGCATTTCGGACAACGACCTCAAGAAGTTGGCCACCCAGGCGGGATCGGCCAACATCGACTCCTGCATCGACAACAAGACGTACCGGCCGTTCATCAAGGTGGTCACCCAAGAGGCGAAGAATATCGGGATCTCCGGCACTCCGACGGTGTTTATCGACGGTAAGCAGTGGGATAACAAGACGGACTTCATGACCCTCTTGAATGCGGCTATCGCAGCGAAGAAGTAGCTCTCTGGCCCGAGGCCTTCCGTCCACTGGGAATTTCCGTGGGCGGGAGGTCTTGGGCTACCCTTATCTAGCGCTCGCGCGCACCAGCTCCGGTTCGCCGGGGCACCAGTCCCGGTTCGCCGGGGCACCAGTCCCGGTTCGCCGGGGCGCGCCTCCTTAGCTCAGTTGGCCAGAGCACCGCTCTTGTAAAGCGGGGGTCGTCGGTTCGAATCCGACAGGGGGCTCTTAGTTTGGCTTTGACCTGCGGGTATGTTGATTCTGGTCAGAGCCATTTGAACTTTTTTGCTCCGGACTCACCTTTAACTCACCTAAATCAGATTTGGAGACCGGTCTTGCCAGGCGCTCCTGGTCCCCCGTTGGCTGCGTCGAAGGCGCCGAGCACGGCCCGTGTGTCGATCGCTTCTTTGTATTCCTCGACGTAGTGCTTCCGGGTCATTGACACCTTGGAGTGCCCTGCCTGGTAGGCGGCCGTTTCGGCGCCCATGGTCCGTGCGATGAGAGTCGCGTTGGCCTTGCGGAACGTTTTGAACGTCACCCACGAGTATCCGATTTCGTCTGCCGCTTTGCGCCAGGTCTTGCCGACGTTGTTCGGATCGCACACCGTTCCTGTGGATGAGGGAAAGACCAGGTCCGAGGGATTCCCGGTGGCGTTGCTGCGTTGCCTGAGCTGTCGCCTTCGAAGCGACTCGGCGAGATTTGGCGGTATGGTCACGTAGCGGAATCCGTGCTCGGATTTTGGGTGGTCTTGAATGGTGACACCCCCGGTCGAAGTACGGATGACTGTGGCGTGGACATGGACGGTTGGCGGGTCTGCGTGGAGGTCGACATCAGCCCACGACAGTGCGAACAGTTCGCCTGGGCGTAGGCCTGTGGTGATGAGGACGTCGGCGATTTGGTGGAGTTCCTGGGACCTCGTGCGGCCAAGCACTGACCCCTGCTCCCAGGCAATGAGCTTGGTCCTCAGATCCAGAAACTGTTCCGGATCCAGAGCTTGAGGCTTTGCCGCCCGACTTCTCGGGATAGAGATTCCTAGGACCGGATTGATGCTCACGGCGTCGTGGCGCAGCGCGATTTTGAACATCGACGACAGCACGGCCCCGCAAGTGCGGGCCGTAGCTGGGCCGGCCGCGTCGACAACATTTCGAATGAAGTGATCCACGACGCCTGGCGTGGTCTCTCCAATGCGGACAGAGCCGATTCCAGGCAGAATGTACTTCTTGACGCTGAACGCGTACTTGTCTTTGGTCCGCGATGCCTTGTCCGAGCGTTGCAGCTCTGCCAGGTAGACCTCCGAGAGTTCGCGGATCTGGTCTGTTGCGCTGACGAGGGCGTTGCCTTGGGTCTGCCTTTTTTGCAGTTTGATTTGGAGATTTCGCCGTGCCGCTGCGGCGGATGGTCCGCGGGCTTCGATTTTTCGCGTTTGCCCGTCGAGGTCCCGGTATCTGGCCCGTGCACGCCAGCTTCTTGCTGTTGCCCGGTCAGTGCGGATGAGACCCCATGTTCCGAGGGGCAGTGGGTACCTGCTCATTTATCGCGTGCAGGTTTTGGGCCGGTTACGGCTCTGCGTGCAGCGACAGCCAGGCAACGAAGTCGCTTTGGCTGATTCGCAGGTGCCTGCCGATGCGGTATGCGTGTGGCCCGACGTGCTTGGCTCGCCACTGGTAAAAGGTCTGTTCGGGGATCTGTAGCTGTGCGCAGATCTCTTTCGGGGTGAGCCACTGTTGGTCAACCTCGACGGGCTGGTTGCGTTTGGGGGTCGTCGTCATTGGAGTCTCCGTCATCTTCGCGGGCTGGTCGTGGGTAGAGGGGCTGGCTGTGTTCCTATTCCATGGACGCGGAAGGACGAGGCGGCATGACTTTGCGGTGGAACCTCGCCGTCGCGACTTGACCCTGTGCTGTCCGGGGGAGGCGTCGTCACGGAATCGGTCCTGCTGACCGGTCTGTGCCCTCGGAACTGCGAGATGGTTCAGGCGACTCCGGACAAGGAAGAGTTCGAAGCCGCCGGACCAACCACCACGGACTCCGGTGAGGGTGGCGGTGGCGGACGCGGAGTTCGCTTCGGACGGTGGTCGGAACATACTGAATGAATGCAAACAACCCGGGGCTTGGACAGGCTTGTTTTCTTCACCGATGCCGTGACGGCGATCGCCATAACTCTGCTCGTGCTGCCGCTGGTCGACTCCGTCACCCAGGCGGCCCACGACGGGTTGAGTGCTGAGCAGTTCATCGGGAACAATTACGCGGCGGTCTCTGGCTTCGCCTTGAGTTTCGTGGTGATCGCCCGGCTCTGGCTCGCACACCATTCGACGTTCGAGCATGTCAGGTCCTACAGCAGTCCACTCCTGTTGCTCAACCTGTTTTGGGCGTTCACGGTGGTGGTGTTGCCGCTTCCGACGGAAATGGTGTCCCAGTTCAGGACTTCGCCCCTCTCGGTCGGCGTCTACATCGGGACGATGGCCGCGAGCAGCCTCACGCTCACGGCCATGACGTTGTTGATCCGGAAGCATCCGCAGCTCGAGATGGAAGAGAATCCCATGCCCGGCCGCGAAGTCTTCTCCAGCGTCGTTTCGACGATCGGGTTCTTCATCGCCCTGATCGTGGGAGTGCTCGTGCCGGCCATCAACTTCTACGCGCTGTTGATTATTTTGCTGACCGTCCCATTGCAGCGGGTCTACGATCGACGATCAGCTGCCGCGCGTCTGGCACCAGCCGCGCAATCATCCTAAGGCGGATCGGACCGGCCGAGGGGGGCACGGAACCTGGAAGGTTCCGGGGTTTTTCGGTGGCACCGTGGGTCGCTGTGCGGGACGGGTGCTCCTCCGACAGATGAGGTGTCGAAATGGCGTGAGCGGTAACTTTTCGACTCGATGGCGGGGCCGAGTTCATGGAGCGCATGCTCGGCGCAGTCAGAGCTGCCAGCCGACATGGATAAGGCTTGCTTCTCGATAGATCGAGTCTTCTAACCAACCTTCAGGCTGTTGGTGCGCGGCGGGGCGATGCTCGATCTTAACAATGAGCTCTTGGATGCTTTCGTATTGCGATTTTCGTTCCCACTCGAAGTCCGCCGGAACAGGCCCGAGCGGAAGGGGTGAGTCGTCGAGGCCCCATCTGTCCCGGTAGGTAGCGACTCCGCCAATCACAGGGAGTGTGTCATCCAGACTCACGCTTGGCGCGAGATCCCGCAGGAGGTTTCCCTTCCATTCGGTGTCGTGCAGGAGTGCTTCGAAGGTGACTTTGTCTGCCCTGTCTTGTATTCGCTTCTGTGCCTGGCCGATCATGCTTGCGAGA
This sequence comes from Arthrobacter sp. efr-133-R2A-63, assembly GCF_030209795.1. Classification (NCBI taxonomy): domain Bacteria; kingdom Bacillati; phylum Actinomycetota; class Actinomycetes; order Micrococcales; family Micrococcaceae; genus Arthrobacter; species Arthrobacter sp. efr-133-R2A-63. The sequence goes on from NZ_JARVRG010000011.1 coordinate 15,709, forward strand.
TCACGACGCTCGGTGTGAATTGGCTCAGTCAGGGGATCGGACCCGCTAGCGGGCATTCCGTTGAGGAAGCTGCGGAGCCGGGTATGGATGACCGCGGTGGGGTCTTTTGCCGCTGTGCTTGTCTCCAACGCCTTGGCGACGATCCGCTGAGCACCTGGACGGCTGATGCCCGTGGACCGGCGCCAGGCTGCCACCGTCGGTCCCCACGATGGAGATTTTTGCAGTTCTTCAACCTTCGCTGGGCTGTGCACCTTGAGGAACTTGGTCAGATCTTCGGCGGCTGCGATCTGGGCGAGGTAGTCGTATTCCGGGCTGAGCCGGTCGAGCGTCTCGGCGCTGGACTGTTCGGCGTCGCGGACTTCGTGAGCGGTTCGCTCGGCGCCTTCTGCCGCGAGCACTTCGGCGAGGATCTCCTGCCATTGCGGTTGCAAGGTCGGGTCGAGTGGCTCGGCGTTGCCGGGGTCGTTTTCGCTGACGTACGCGTAATTGCCGCGGCGGCCCCGGGTCATACTGACATAGAGCAGTTCGCGGGTGAGACGTCCTTGGGTGACGACGGTGTGGCCGGTGTCGACCGTGATTCCTTGAGAGCGGTGGGCAGTGGTCGCGTATCCCAGTTCCACGGCCGACTCGACATACTCGCGGTGCAGTGTGACGATGGCGCCGGTGTCCCTCCGGACCGCCACCAGGGAGCCGTCGCGCTTGACTGCACGCACGACGTCGAGCAGAGTGCCGTTGCGGATGAAGTCACCGTTGCTGTCGGCAACGGTGCGGTCGTTGCGGCGAGCGATGATTGTGTCACCGCGCCCGGCACACTGCGTGTCCGCCAGGAGTGCTGTCTGTTCGGCGTCTACAAGACCCTGGATCACGCGGTCCGCCTGGGCTCGTTCGTTGAGCATGCTGACGGTGTCGTTGTCGGCGGCAATAAGGATGGACGACCTTCCCACACGTATGTCGGACTGCCACTGCAGATATGCCTGACCGACCATGTCCAGATAGGTTCCATGCCGGATCCGTTGATGCTGCTCGTAGTCGCTGATGGCTGCGACGTCCCCGGTACGGAGCTTTAACGAGGCATCCCGTTCCCAGGCATTCTCGAAGCGCCAGATGGTGCTCAACCGGGCGGTCTTGCCCTGGCGGTCCAGCCAGCCCAGGACACCGCCGGCGTCGATGGCATCCAGCTGCCCGGGATCGCCCACCAACAGGACCTTCGCCCCGGCATCCCTGGCTTGGTGCACCAGGGCCGACAGCTGAAAAGTGGACACCATCGAAGCCTCGTCGACGACCACCAGCTGGTTCGCGTGAAACCGCCACCTGTCCTGCTCGGCGGCCAGCCGGGTAGCTTCCTGCGCGAGCAGAGCGGTCTGCGGGCTTGACTTAACCACAGGATTGGTGAGCCGCCGCTCCGCATCGAAGAACCGCTCAGCCCGGCGACGGGCCCCCTCACCGGCGGACTCGTACAGCCATTTGGCGACGTTCTCCGCGACCATGGACAGTTCCCGCCCGAGAACCTCGGCACTCGCCGCCGCGGGCGCCAATCCGACTACGCTTCCGGGTCCGAATTCTGCTTCCCAGGCGGCCTTGACCGCGCCGAGGGTGGTGGTCTTGCCGGTGCCTGCCGGTCCGACGACGGCGTCGAGCCGGTTTCCGCTTAGCAGGATCTCTGCAGCGGCGGCCCGCTGGTCCTCATGTAGTCCGAACCGACCGTGGTGGTTGTATCCGGTGAGTTCATCCATGGCGACCATTGGCCGGACGGCGGGGCCGCCGTCGTCGTTCCTTGCTTCCATGGCGGTCTCCTCGTAGGCGAGGGTGTTGGCGTCGGTGTAGAGGCGGGAGCCGTGGAAGTCGAAGACGCTCTGCTTGCCGATGCGCAGATCGGGCCGCGAGTCCGCGGGGATGCAGTACCGGTAGTCGTTCAGGGGCAGCGATTGGGCTTCGGCGGCGGTGGCGACGGCGTCGATCAGGGCGTTGCGGTCCTCCGGTGTGTGGCAGCGGATCGCGGCGCAGACCCGTTCGGCCTCGGCGAGGAGGTTCCAGCGGTTCCAGGTGGCGCGCTTGGTGGCGACTCGCTCCCGCGTCAGTGACGCGACGGCGTCCACCCACTCGGCGGTGAAGTCGCACGAGCGGAAAGGAGCGGTCCGAGATCGCCGAACCGTGTCGGCCAGCACGAATTCTGGGTCGAAACCTTGGGCGACGGCCCGTGCCCTCCACTGTGCGGAGAGCTCGCGGAGCGGCGCAATGGTGTTGGCTTTGGGGGTGCGGGTGGAGAGGGTTGCCTGCTGGCGGAGTTTGATGGTGGTTCTCGCTGTTGGGGAAGTGCCGTGGTCTGTGGTCCATTCGGCCACGAGGCGGTCGGTCTCCAGCTCGATGAGGCGGGACCGGTGGGAGAATTCGCGGATCAGGGCGTCGTGGACTCCGGTGAGCTGCGGGCTGGGGTTGTGGGTGCTGGCTGCGGGCTCCCGGACGTCGGTGTCGGTCCCGAGGTGGCGGTGGAGGGAGTCGAAGAGGAGTCCGTTGTAGTGCTCACTGGCGGCAACCGCTGCCTTGTAGAGCGTCCTGGAGTCGAGGGTGACCCAGGCGCCGTCCGTGATCCGCTGGACGCGGTTGGCGATGACCAGATGCGTGTGCAGCTGCGGGTCCCCGGCGCGCGACTCCCAATGATCAAAGGCGGCGGCGATGGCTCCCGTGGTGCCGATGCGGGCAACGCCATTGCGTCCGGATCTTGTATGGATGACGGACTCTTCCAACCATTCCAGTGTGGCGGTGACGGCGTCGTGATGGGTTTGAAGGATCTGGTCTTGGAGGGTCCGTGGGCTCAGCGCCCAGAGCACGGAGACTGATTTGGGGACGCTGAACGTCAGATCGAATCCGGCGACAGCGCGGCGCGTGCCGGCTTGTCCCAGGCTGTTTTGGGCGAGTGTGGGTTGGCCGTGCGGGCGGCCCAGGGGAGCGCCGGTGTCTGGATGGACAGTTTCGTCGAAGATGGCTTTGGCATCAGTTTCGGTGACTGGGTCGCCGCGGGCCCGGGTGATGCCACCCAGGCCGCTACCGAGCCAGCGCCCCTGCGGTGTCCCGGCCTTCAGGTAGTAGCTTGTGGCGTCCGGGGGAGTCGGCGACACATCATCCATCATCGTGGTCTTGAACAGGTACCTCAGACCCGACTGCGCGGAGAGCCGGGCGATCGACATGGTCATGGCCGTCTCCGTGTCCGCCGTCGGCGGTCTCGCTGCCCGTTGCCGCAGCTCGTAGAGCGGAATCGCTGCGAGGTGCGAAACTGTTCGAAGTCTTGACCACATTCACCGCAAGTCTTCCCTTTCACGATTCTTCATCGGGGTGGCATTACGTCGCGACATGACGTGCCGTGAGACGGTGCTCACGGCGACGACCTTTGGTGCCAGAGGTGTGCACGATGCGGATGTTCAAATGATGCACGTGCTCCTTCAGCGGGTCGAGGGATGAGGATTGTTATACCGCTTGCGTTGCCTGCTTAGATGGACGCGGATGCGGCGCGACCGTAGAAGGCGTCCAGGGCGACGTAACCGAATTTTCTAGGTACGTGACCGTTTCCTGGCTGAGCGCGATGAGTTGTGGGATGAGATCCGCAGGGACGCGGCGACGTTCTCGGCCATATCCCGCCACACAGTGGCCCGGAGGAAAAGCGTCTCCCCGTCTATCCACTCATTGGAGGCCGGATCGAAGGTACGAGGCGTCGAAGCAATCGTGAAGTTCGCGACGGGAGTGCCTTCAGTGTTCCCGAACCCACGGGAAACGGGAGAAAATCTCAGTTCTGGATCCGCATTTAGATTTTCGATCACTGTAATGGTTGTTTCGCCGGCCATGATGTGTGTCAGTTTCCGAAGTCGCCTGCACGGGATTGCCAGAAGTCCTCTGCCCTCGGAATCAGGCAGCGGTCATTTCGGTATGGGCCGACCGATCCGCCAGAGGGCACACGTGCCTACGTTGATGGCTCAAGGAACGAGAATCCGCGCGTAGTGGCGGCACGGGACTTACGAACTGGGGTTGCCTGATGCGAGTGCGGTGCTTTGCAAGCGTTTCGCCGTTGCCCGGAATACGGACGAGGCTTGCTGCCCGGCGGGGCTGAGTCTGCGGTTGGCGAGGTGGGCGAGGAGGATCCTTCGCGTCGGGGAGCTGGCGAGTGGAATGGCGATGATGTCGGGGCGGAGCGCACTCAGGGCTAGCTGCGGGGCCAGGGCGATGCCAATGCCCGCGGCGACCATGCCCTGCGTCTCTTGATAGTCGTTGGCCGCGAAGGCGATGCGCGGTTCGAATCCGGCATCGCGGCAGACCCGTCGGAGGACGTCGGCCACGGGGTGTTCGTCGCGGACGATCCACTCCTGGTCTCTCAGCGTGTCGATCCGCACGGCGCGACGCGCCGCGACAGGGTGGTCGCACGGTACGAGCAGCATGGTGGGGTCGTTCATGAGCCGAACGACGTTCAGGTCCTCGTCCTCGATGCGCTCCCATGGGTAGTCCCACAGCAGCGTGAGCTCGATGTCCCTTCGCCGCAGCCGTTCGAGCAGGCCGTCCCGTCGCGCGCTGACCACCGTGACGGCGACCTCTGGATGGCGCGCGCGGAAGGCGAGCACGACGTCGGGCATGAGGGAAGCGCCGACGGTGGGGAACGTCCCCATTCGCAGTTGGCCTCGCCGCAGCCCGGCGAACTCGCCCATCTCGGCCCGGGCAGCCTCGATTGTCCTGTCGATGTCGTCCGCATATCGCAGGAGCGCCTGACCTGCATCGGTGAGCACGACGCCCCTTGGATGGCGGTCAATCAGGGCGACGCCCACTTCGTGTTCAAGCTTTGCGATCTGCTGGGAGACGGCTGACGTTGTGAAGGACAGGGCCGTCGCGGCGGACGTCAGTGAGCCGGAACGGCTTACCTCGCGGAGCAGATGAAGTCGGTGCAGGTCAAGGTCGGCCATGCATTGAGTTTAGCAAAAGTGAACGGTAGTCGAGAATTCTGTGATTGTGCTGAACTCTCGGGGCGTGGATCGTAGAAGGAGCAGGCGCCGTGAGGCGTGACTACGACACGTGAAGGAAAGAGACCATGCAACTCCGCGGTCATTGGTACCGGGGCGGCACGAGCAAGTGCTGGCTCTTCAACGCCGAAGACGTGGCACCTCACGCCGGGAGCCGCGAGGAGATCCGCAACCTGCTGGCCGATGCCTTCGGCGCAGCGGATGCCCGCCAGCTCGACGGCGTCGGCGGCGGCACCTCAACGACGTCGAAGGCTGCGGTCATCCGCGCCACCCCCGAGGGGCCGGCGGACCTCGACTACCTCTTTGCCCAGGTCGGGATCGGTGATCCCACCGTGGAACTCGGTTCCAATTGCGGGAATTGCGCCACCGCGATCGCCCTGTACGCGGTGCAGTCGGGTGTCGTTCCTCCCCGGGCGGGAACAACGCGGGTCAGCATGCGCAACCTCAACACGGGAGCCGTGCTGAGCGGCACGATCGCGACCCCGGGCGGCCGCATCCCGACGTCGGGCATGGCAAAGGTTCCGGGCAGCAGCGCGCTGGGCGTGCCCGTCAGCCTCTCGTTCCACGCCCCGTGGGGGCGGACGACGGGCGCGGTTCTGCCGACGGGAACCGTGACCGACGAAATCTCTGCCGGCGGAACCACTCTTACGGCGACCCTGGTTGACGCCGGGGCGCCGGCCGTGCTGATTCCGGCTGACGAAGCAGGCATCGACCTGTCGTCGATGACCGGCAATCTGTCCGAGCACCTGCCCACGCTCGTGGCAGCCCGCGCGTCGGCGGGTCTGATGATGGGCTTGAGGAAGCCTGAAGATCCTGCGCAGAACGCTGTGCCGAAGGTCGGCGTCGTGGCAGCGCCCGGCGACTACACCGCAGCCGACGGAACGAGGATCGCGGCGGACAGCCACGATCTGCGGGTGCGGATGCTCTCGATGCTCGCGCCCCACCCCGCCATCGGCCTGACGTCCGCCGTGGCAGTTTCCCTCGCTGCTGCCCTGCCTGGATCGGTGGTGGCCAAGGCGCTGCGCCCGGCAGACAGTGCTCACCAAGGGCGCCGGCTTCTGCGCATCGGAACGCCTGCCGGTGTCATCACCACCGAGGTCGTCAGCAACGACAACGGTTGCGTCAGCGAGGTCGCCCTCCACCGGGCGGCCCGCCAACTCGCCGTCGCCGACATCGACGTCGCTCAGCCTGTGGCACAGACTGCCTAGCCCCTTCAATCCGCCCTAGCCATCATTTGATGCGGCATTCACCCAGGAAGTTGTTCAATGAAGATCAAATCCATTCTCGGACACCTCTATGTCCAGGTACTCATCGGCGTCGCGCTCGGCATCCTCGTCGGCGCGCTGTGGCCCGACCTCGGTTCCTCCCTTAAGCCGCTCGGCGACGGTTTCGTGAAGCTTGTGAAGTTCATGATCGCGCCGATCGTCTTCTGCACCATCGTCAGCGGTATCACCTCCCTGACCGACACCAAGAAGGTCGGCCCGACCCTGATCCGTTCACTGGGCTTGTTCTACGTGCTCACGTTGGTGGCACTGGCCATCGGCTTGGGTGCGGTCATGCTCTTCCAGCCGGGCGTAGGCATGCACATCAACCCGGCCCACCTCGATACTTCGGTCGCCTCGAAGTACACAACCCAACTGCCCAGCAGCAACCCTGCCGACTTCCTGCTGAGCATTATCCCCACCACCTTTATCGGAGCCTTTGCCGACGGCGAAGTCCTGCCCGTGCTCGTCATCGCGCTGCTTTGCGGCTTCGCCTTCAGTAAGCTCGGCGCACCGGGCCAGCTGGCCCTGAACGTGGTCAACAGCTTCAACAAACTGCTGTTCGTCGTGTTCGGCTACCTCATGAAGGTCGCCCCCATCGGGGCGTTCGGCGCCATGGCGTTCACGGTTGGCAAGTACGGAGCCCACTCGATCGGCAATCTTGGAATGTTGATCCTCGCCTTCTACGCCGCGTGCATCATCTTCGTGGTCCTCGCCCTCGGCATCCTCGCAAAGCTCACCGGTTTCAGCCTCTGGCGGATCCTGCGCTACTTCCGCGACGAGTTCCTCATCGTCCTCGCCACATCCTCAAGCGAGCCCGTCCTTCCGCGCCTGCTCTCCAAACTCGAGCGCCTCGGCTGCGACCGCGGTGTAGTCGGCCTCGTGGTCCCGACCGGCTACTCCTTCAACCTCACCGGCACCGCGGTCTATCTCACGCTCTCCTCGATGTTCATTGCCCAGGCCTGCGACATCCATCTCAGCTGGGACCAGATCCTGCTCATGCTCGGAATGATGCTGCTGACCTCCAAAGGTGCAGCGGGCGTGACGGGCAGCGGTTTCGTCGCCCTCGTCGCGACCCTGACGGTCATGCCCACGCTTCCGGTTGCCGGCGTGGCCCTCATCGTCGGCATCGACCGCTTCATGAGCGAAGCCCGCGCCCTCACCAGCACCATGGCCAACATCGTCTCGTGCGTCGCCATTGCCAAGTGGCAGCACGCGCTCGACACCGACAAGCTCCAATCCGAACTCAAAGCTGGCTTCGTGCCCACCGAGGCGGAAAAGCACCAGCTGAGCGAACCCGCCCTGGCCCACTGAGAGAGCCCACCACGAGTCAGGCTCCTACGCTCTGCACAGGGCCTGACGCCAGAGTAAGAAGCACCGAAACATCTCAGAGCAGCCGCCCCGGGAGCCTGCGAAATGCGAACCAACACTCAGGGGTCCCCTCCACAAAGCCGCATCGGACACCAGGCCCTGCATATTCCATCGCAACAGGTAACCCGAAAGTCGGGTGCAGGAGCACGGGTCCGATGCCAACGCGGTGGGGAGCAGAACGCTGCTCCCCGCCGCGTCCCACGGGGACCGGCTCAAAACTGAACTGCTCCCCGTAAGTCAGAACTGAATTCTCAGTCCAACTTTCGGGGAGCAGCTCATCTTGAAGATGGCCCGCCGTCTGCACTCCTGTCCAGCAGGTGCTTTCTAGAAGTGGCCGGGCTGGTGGCGCGCCGATCCGGTTTTTGGATCGAGAATCAGCTCCCAGCTGGCTGGAATGAGCTTTCGCTGAGGATTTCCCGGAGCGCTTCGGTCCTGCGGAAGCGCCTGAGGACGTTGCCGGTGATCTTAGCGACGTTGTTGTCGTAGTTGTTGTGGGACAGTGCCGCGGTGTAGGCGATGGAGCCGACGGAGAAGAAGCCGCCTCCGCCGTCCAGTGCGCAGTACACGATGTCGGAACGGACTCCGGGTTGCTCTGTGGCTCCGATGCCGGGAATGGATTCGTAGACTTCTTCTGCGGCCAGGAGGTACGCGTCGGAAAGGGGCCCGGAGGTGGCGAGTACGAGGGTGCCGGGCGGTGAACCCAGTCCGGGCTGGTAGCAGTCGACCTCGGCGCCTGCGGCTCCGCCGCCCATGATGCCGAAATCGCCGATGTGTTCGTCTTCGCCGATTCCCTGGAAGATGAACCCGGCGGCCGGTGAGTGGCTGTCCTCGAGCCGCTCATAGTAGGTGCAACGGTCAAAGCCCTGAGCGGCGAATCCTACTCCTGCGAGCTTCTGGGGCGGCAGACCCTTGTTCCTCCAGATCCCGGCAAGTTCACCGGAAGTGGCGTGGCGCTTGTCTCCATACGGGGATTGGTGGGGGCGCGTGCCACCGTCCGAGCGTCGGAGTTCCATCAGATGTGGTTGTTCGGGGTCGAAGGAGATGGTGGCGTAGAAACCGTTGCCGCCCAGGTACATGAGTCTGCCGCCGTTGGATGTGAACTCCTCCAGCGCTGTGAGCTCGTTGCGCGTCACATACTCGGGATGGCTGCCGGTGATGACCACCTGGTAGTCGCGGAGCAGGTCGTAGCCTTCGCGGTCGAGGTCCTCATCGGTGATGGCATCGAAGTCGCAGTTCTCGACTTCGAGCCAGTGCACGATGCACAAGTCCGCTGGAAGCCCCCACACACCTTCTGCCTGGAACCATGCACGGTGTTTGGGCTGCAGGGTCAGGATGGGTTTGCGGACGCTGCCGAAGACGACCCCGGACCCGTCGTTGTGGATCTCATAGCAGGAGCGCCCGAATTCGGGATGGTCCTGGAGCGTGAGGTCTTCGCGGTCGAGAATGGGGGTGCGGCTGACGATAATTTCGGCGCCGTCTGCTTCGAAGGCAATCCGGTCGTTGGCGTAGGCCAGATACGTGGCGGTAGAGAAGAGCACGGCGACGTCGTTTTTCTTTTGGCCTGCCCGGACGAAGAAGGGAAGGTACTGCTCTGCTCCGTCCGCGGTGAGTTTGGCTGCGTACACTCCGCTGGGCAGGTCCGAGGGAACGTTCAGGGTGAACGCGGCCGGCCAGCCGGCGTCGGTGATGTCGTCATCGTGGAAGTGGATCGCATCATATTCATCGGGAACCAGCCGGAAGTCGTCGATGAGACCTGTGAACGAATGGCCCGCTACGGCGCGGGTGGGTGCGTTGTGGCATCTCCCGTGGAGCTGGTTTGTGGATTGGTCGAGTACGTCCCACAGGAGCAGTCCGTCCTCGCGGCGGCTGCGCCCAAAGTGCCAGTCAGCGATGGTGTCGGTCGTGCCCGGGGTGGAGCGCTGGATCGAGACGCCGCCGACCTTGCCGTTGAAGCCGTTGGCCGCGAGCCATCGTTCCCCGTCCGACCGGGCGCCGGCACCGATGCGGAACGGAGCGTCCGCGACTGCGGATGCGGACGGTCGGGCGGCCACGACTTTTTCTTCGGGCTCCAGGGGCAGCGCCTGGTCGGTGTACCGGTTCATGATGTTGGACAGCGGAGCCTGGATGAGGCGGATGCGGCCGGCCGCCGCGTCGACTTCGACGTGGAGCGTGTACCAGTGATGGCCTTCCAAGGGGCTGTCCAGTGAAACGGACTTTACGGCCCCTTGTTCGCTCCAGATGAAGGTGGGTCGCCCGGCATCCAGGACAAGCGCGTAACCGGTAGCGGATTCCTCTGCCCAGTTTCCCAAGATGACCTGCCGGTCGTTTCCGCCCCCGAACGAGTTCTGGGTGACGTGGTAGGCGCCGAAGTTCCCGGAGCGCGAGCTCAAGGGCAGGGTGGGGTATACCTTGGCCCGGATGACCAGTCCCTCCGGGCTGGTCAGCAGTGAGGAAGGGTCGGGTATCTCGACGTAGGATCCTGGCTGGCAGGCGTACTTCGTCCCCTTTTTTTCACCATCGATTTCTGAACGGACCGGTGCTTCGAGGAATCCCGGTCCGGCTTCGCCGGTGAACCCGTGGCGTAGCCGGACCAGCGACGCCTGGTAGGCGGAGGCTCCTTCGCAGCTGACGTGGAAGGAGAGGCTCTCTCCGGGGCGGGCAGCGAAGCGGTCGGTGTAGCCGAAGATTTTCGGTTCGGGCCGGGTCTCTGGTTTGGGTGCTGCGGTCATTTTGTTTAGCTCTCCAAAAAATTCTTGCGGCGCAGCGAGAACACTCGGCGCAGCGCGTCTTCGTAACTGTGGAATGTTCCCGGCAGGAGGAGGAGATTTCCTGGTGCTCCGAGGGTGATCCTGCCGATGCCCCACGGCCCGTTGGGGCCAAGGTTCAGGATGATCTCCTTGCCGTTGGCGGAGGCATTCCCGAGTGCCCGCACGACGCGGGCTGTCTTGTCGTCGTGGGGGCCTAATGGGCAGCGGTCGTAGGCGGCTGTTACGTCGCCTGTAAAGTCGCGACGGAGCCGGGATGAGAAACGTTCCTCGAAAATGCTCATGAGCTCGGATGAGCGGTCCGCGCTGGTACGCATCACTTCGCCCCGGTTCGGCCACGGTGGAAGTAGCCAGGCTTTGGACTGGTCCGCGGAGTCATGTAAGGGTCTCGCTTTCGTTGTTGAGGTGGTGCCGGTCGTGCGACGGGCTGGCTGGCAGGGAAACAGCCTGCTTGCGTTGACCGTGCCCAGACGTTTGTTGGCTATAACTTCCACGGTATGACCGGGCTGGCTGTGGAGGTATCGGTAGTTGTACGTACCGGTCGGGTCGCTCACGGAGTTGGTTTAGGTGGTGGCCCGGCCGTGGAGTTTCACGGACATTGATCAGCCGAAGCACCCTCTCACGGACCCAGCCGTGGATTGGCCCCGCTGAACCCGGTGTCCGCGAGCTGTACCGGATCACCGGTTCTGGCTTGAGAGTCAGAACCGGTGATCCTTCCCCAGAAGGCGGCTGCAGGGTTGGTCTCGGCGGGGATTTAGAGGCCGTCTTCCGTTTCAAGCGTGCGGCCGGACCGTTTCAGAATGAGTGCGACGACGGTGCCGATGGCCAGCCATGAGATGCCGATGATTTTGGCCAGGATGTTGGTGCTGTAGAGCGCGTATCCGAGCACGACAATGCCGAGCACGGGAGAGATCCAGTGGATGAAGTACTTCCTGCTGGACTGACGTACGCCGAAGTGGATAATGACGCTGATGTGAAGCAGGATGTAGGCCGTGAGGGCGCCGAAGGTGACCATGGTGACGATGACATCGATCTGTCCCACTCCCAGCACTCCGATGATGGTGGTGAGGATCGTCACTACGATCATGGCCGCTGTCGGGACCTGGTGCTTTTTACTCACGACGGCCAGACGGCGGGGCAGCTGGCCGTCACGGGCCATTGCGAAGATCATCTTCGATGTGGTGGCGTGGGAAACCAGGACGTTGGCGAACAGTGCGATCATGGCTGTGATCAGGGTGAAGACGATCTTGAACCAGGGGGCCACTACGGTTTCGGCGATGTAGTAGAAGGCGTTGTTCACCGCGTCGCCGTCGGCGAATGGCGTGTTGTTGGGGACAAACAGGGCCGCCAAATAGACCTGTGCGACGAATAACGCGATCACGAGCCACAGGACGATCATGGTTGCTTTCGACACGGTTTTTCCGCCGCCCTTGGCTTCCTCGTTGAGCGTCGAAATCGCGTCGAAGCCGATGTAGCTCAGGGCAGCGACCGGGATGGCCGTGAAAACGAGGTCCCAGGAGAAGAATTCAGGTTGGTAGAACGGGGCAAGGCTGAACTGCGCCCGCCCTTGGGCGATCGCGACCAGGGCCCCGCCGACGAAAACGATGAGCGCCGCGCCCTGGATGATCAGGAAGATCATGTTCATCCGGGCCGTGACAACGATGCCGCGGAGATTGATAAAGGCCACCACAACGAGGAAACCTATGACCCAAATCCAGCCCGGAACATCGGGCATGAGCGCTGCCATGGCGGACGCTGCGAGAATCAACAGCAGCGCCGGCAGGAGCAGGTAGTCCAGGAGGATGGCCCACCCCGACAGGAACCCCACGAACTTCGTGGTACCTAGGCGGACATACGAATATACGGACCCGGCAACGGGGTACTCCTTGGCCATTTCCTTGTAGCTGACGGCGCTAAAGTACATGGCAATTCCGGCAACGAGGTAGACCAGCGCGGCCATGCCGTGGGAGAAATTGAAGATGGTACCGAACACGGCCACCGGGGCCAGCGGGACCATGAAGATGAGGCCGTAAACGACGACATCGGTCAAGGTCATGGTGCGGTTGAGCTCTTGCTTGTAGCCGAGCGCCCCTAGTTTTTGCTCTTCGACGTCGTTGACTCCGGCGTCGTCGGGCGACGTAGCAATACTTTCGCTTTTCATGGGCTATCTGTGCCTCTCGGAAGAATCCTAGACTTGGGCTGTGGATTCCGTAAGTGGATCTGGGTTAGTTGGATGAGCGGTTGGTGGGTGCTCAATGATGCGACTTGGCCTCGTGGGCGGAACTCAATCGGGTGCGGCCCCCGTGCCGTCTGCCCTGTGCAACGTCGGTTGTCTCGGCGGCGAGACGACAAACGGGACATATTCCTCGGTATTCGCGGCGCGTATCCGCACGGCATAGAACCCGCTTTCCAGGGATTCCGGGACTGCGAGGGTGATCTGCGACTGCCATCTCTCGGGATCAGGCCGCCTGTCCAGCAGACGGATGGCGCCGTACCTTTCCGGCGCGGTCCTGAAGTTTTCGATCGCGTTGCCAAGATGCCCCTGGACCGCCCTCAGCGGTGCATTCACGCAGCGGGCGTCAAAAGAACCGGTGATGTCGGGCACTTCATCGGGGTGGATGCCGTCGTCGGAAAGCCCTTGGGAGAAATCCCATGCCGCAAGTAGGGCAGGAGAGTCCAAGCGCCGGGCGTGCAGCCCCGGCAGATCCGAGGCACTTGTTGCGTTCGCGATGGCGTAGGGGGATTCAATCGTTCCCCTGAAGGATTCTTCGGCAGCCGTCCAGTGTGAAGTGAGCTTGGCGCTGGCGCCGATCATGATCGGCGCGGGCGGCAGCTGCGCGAGTCTGCAATGATCAGTTGTTGTCCGGGTTTTGCGGGCTCTCGGGGACGCTATACGTCGGGACCCCACGCCCGCGGAGCATGGTTTCTGAGACAGGGCCCCGAGACCTGATGCGAGGTCGTAGGTCGCGGCCACTTCGTACCAGATGCCCGGCTGGAGAGGTTCGGGGATGCTGAGCTCCATCCTGGCCTCGCCGTGGCCGGCCAAAAGCGTCAGCTTTCCCTTCTGAAGGAATATTCCGAATCCCGCGCCCATGCTTGTGTCCCACGCGGTGAGAACCGCTTGCCGGGCGGCCGTCGGCGCGTCGGAGCGTATGAAAGCCCCGAAGGTAACGCCAGCAGCCCCGCTGAAGACATTTTCGCTGCCTGGCACTTCCAGGTAGGGGTGGCGGCAAATTCCATGCCGGCGGCGTTCATATCGTGCATTGATACTGCTGCGCACCGCAGTTCCTCCCAGCTCCGGATTCGCTTCTTCGCCTCGGCTGCCTTTGAGACGCAGCAGCTGCGTCTCAAAACTGGATGCGCCCCGGCAAGTGATGGTGAAACAGATGCCCGCCGACGGGCTGACAGTGAACCGGTCCGCCTGCCCGTGAAGCTCAGGAGCGGCCATCGCTCAGGTCCTTCGTTCCGGCCTTGCCGCCGCACGAGGCGGGTCGGATTCGCTGATCGAGTAGGCAACTGTGCCCGCACGCCATGATGGCTTCACCGGGTTTTGGCTCAATGCTTTTCACTTTGTGCTCTTTCACGACCGATACAAGGCTCACCGCTTTGTGTAATCAAGCCTATGAATGCGGCCGCGCCTGCAGTATCGGTATTTATACGTACTGCCGAGCAACCGGGCGGACGAAGGCATGGAAATCACGGGGGCCGTTCAGATGTTGGAACCCGGGCATGAGCGACCCGGATCGTGAGCCGTATAATTAAGCCGCATACCCGGAGGACACGTTCCTCCTGTCTTGGAGGCCTTGATGGTCAGCGGAAAGTCCCGGATTCTGCTCAAGGCGGCTTTTGCTGCCGGTGCGGCGCAATATCACCTTGACGGTGCTGACCAGATCCTGCACATCCTGGCCGATGGCACCAGGCATGACGCTGCGGCGTTGCTCTTCTGGGACCCAGTCCAGGCCCGGCATGATGTCTTGGCAAATGATGGCTACCAGCCGGAAACCCTGGCCGCGTTGGGCGACCCTTACGCTGCAACCAAGGCGCATCGGAAGCTGTTGAAACTGCATCGACCGTTGCGCATTGATGACTTGAAGTACGACTACCGGGAAACCCGTCTGTATCAGACCGCGCTGGCACCGGCAGGCTTTTCCGATGGGATGAGCACGTGCCTGATTTCCGACGATGGCCAATACTCGGGAATGCTCCATCTCTCGGCCGCTCATTTCCACAACTTCGACGATGACGCCCGGGACCTCATCGGCGCTCTCTCACCGATCGTCGCTGAGCTGTGCCGACGTCAAACCGCGGGTTACCCCACGCTCCGGCTTCGGGAAGATTGCAAAGCCGCCCTCTTCGACGGACAGGACGATCCCCGCCCCGTCATCTCCAGGGACATGAGCAGCGTGGTCTTCCGGCCGCATTTCCGCGAATTCGTCGCCCGGTTCCTCGCAGGCGACGCAGCTTCCGTCTCAGGGCTGTGGGCCACGGACAACGGCACGGTCGCCCTGGAAATCACCCGCACGGCCGCGGCATGGGCAGGACACCGCGACGTTGCCCTGATCGTTGAAACACCGATGGAACTTCCGTTCGGACTGACCACGAGGGAAGCGGAGGTCATCGATCGGATAACGGCGGGGCGCTCAAATCAGCAGATTGCCTCCGAACTCGGTATTTCCATCCGCACCGTCACAACACACGTGGAGAACATCCTCGTCAAAATGGCACAGGAATCCCGCTCTGGTGTGGCCTCGGTGGCCATCGGTGCGGGCCTGCGTCGGCTCGACCTAAGGTAGCGACCGTCGTTGCGGAGGCGCAACGCAGTCAGGCCCTTCACGGACCTTGGAACAGGATCGGGCGCCAAGGGTTCGTCGTCCGGGCCTGCATTCCAAGATATGGACTGAAGTGCCAGTTGTTTTGTCTTGTAAGTCTTGCGTTTTGAGACGGAGGGGTTATGAGCTGGGGAGCCGCTCCGCGGCGTTGTGGACTTGAGAAAACGGCCTTGTGGCTGGCTTGGGTAGCGGAGGATGATGGCGGTGCCGCGGTCGACGCCGCTGTGTCTTAGTGCGCAGAGCCTGTTTATGAGCATGGTGTGGGGGGCTTCCACGGGAACCGTGGATTGGTGCCGCCAGCCCGGGAGTGTTGGGTCTGACGAGCCCGTTTAGTAGATTCCTGAATCATTTCCCCGCCCTTCCCGCGGCACCTGGCACCGCCAGCCGGTGGTGTTGTTGGACCGGATCCGAGGAGTAGATGATGGAAGTCGTGCACGAGCGCGCCGCAGGAATGGATATTTCCAAACGCGATGCGAAGGTCTGCATTCGGATACCGGGAACGCGGGCAGGAACGTCTAACAGGACAGTTTCTACATATGGGGCGACGACGAATGAGATCGTGCGTCTACGCCGTGATCTGGAGGCAGCCGCGGTGACGGTGGTGGTAATGGAGGCTACCGGCGACTACTGGAAACCTTTCTACTTCCTGCTAGCGCAGACACTGAACGTACTACTGGTTAATGCCAAAGCTGCTCGGAATATCCCGGGGCGGAAGAGCGATGTTTCAGACGCGACGTGGCTGGCGGAGCTCGCCGCCCATAATCTGCTGCGGGCTAGTTTCGTGCCACCCGAACCGATCCGCCAGTTGCGGGATTTGACCCGCACACGATCGAACCTGACGCATGAGCGGACTCGTGAATTCTCACGACTGGAGAAAGCACTGGAGGACTCGGGCATCAAGTTGTCCTCGGTGGTCAGCACGCTGAGCACCCAATCCGCGCGCAGCATCCTCGGAGCTCTTGTATCCGGAGAACGTGACCCGCAGGCCTTAGCTTCGCTGGTGCACGCCTCGATGGGCCGCAAATCCGCAGCGCTGGTCGAAGCCCTCACCGGCCGCTTTACTGACCACCACGCATTCATGGTGCAGCTGCATCTGGACCGCATTGATCAGATCGAGGCGTCCCTCGCGGCCCTCGATATTCGCATCGATATTGTGATGGAACCCTTTTCCTTGGCCCGGGAGCTGCTGATGACAGTCCCTGGAATTTCGAAGAATGTCGCTAACGTCATCATCGCCGAAGCCGGCGTGGACATGAGCGTCTTCGACACTGCAGGCCACCTGGCTTCGTGGGCCGGAGTATGTCCAAGCCAGAACGAGTCCGCCGGACGGATCAAGTCCACTCAAACCCGGCCCGGCGACCATTACCTGAAAGCCGCTCTGGGAATCGCGGCGCTGGCCGTGTCCCGATCAAAAACGACCTATCTCGCCGTGAAATACCGTCGTATTCAGTCCCGTGCCGGCGCCCTCCGTGCGGTAGTCGCAATCCAACACACGCTGCTCGTCATCGTCTGGAACATGCTCCACGACGGTGTCGCCTACGACGAACTTGGCATCGATCATTACGACAAAACGAACCCCGAACGCGCTAGGAAACGTCTCCAACGCAGAATGGTCTCGCTCGGATTCAAACCCATCCTCACCCCACTTTCTGCAGGGAGCCCACCTTCGTTTTCTTAGTAGACACGTCAATCGGACTTCTGACCCTGCAAGACCAAGAACTAATTACTGACTTTGAGAGAACCAGACCCGCCTGGCTACCAACCACCATCTCCAAGTAGGCGGACCAGGAAAGCCGCGCGGGCTTCCACAGATTCCTCGGTGTGTATAGCCCCACACTCTTGGGCCGGGAGGCGTGCAGTCGGTCGCAGCACGAAACCTGAAAGTCAGGCGCCGCCTCCCGGGCCAAATCACCTTCCAAGGACAGGTTGCAGGTCCACATGTCACTCGAGAAGGACTCATTGCTGGCGATCGCGATGGAGTTCTTTTCCTCCACTCGGTGAGGACCGGGAACAGCAGTTCGGCGCGGCGGAGGTAGTGACTGCAGGGCAGCGGCACGGCGTTCAAACGCACGCGCGCCAGGGGACTCTCTATTTCAGGCGCGTGCCCTGGCCGGCAAGCTGAGCCGCCGTCGTCCACCCGCCGCGTTGATTGGGTGGGTCTGAAACCATCCGGCGGTTGGGCAGCCATGGTCAGGCGAGGGTGATGAGCCTGAGCGAAGTGACCTTTGCTGTTCCTCCGGTGGTGTACAGCGATACGCCGGTGCTGGAGGGGTCTGGGAAGACCAGTTCGGTGAGGGTGACTTCTCCGTCTTGGGCGAAGATCTCCACAGAGCAGTGGTCAACGAAAATGCGCAGGTTATACGCTCCATCCACGGCACGCAGGGGAGCGGTGTCGATCGATGCGAAGGCGCTGTGGAACGCCGTGTTGCCTGAGACTGTTCGATCCACGAGCAGTCTGCCGTCACCCGGACGGATGCCGATCCTTATACCTTCGTTGCCGTTGCCGCGGATCACGAGGCCAAATTCCTCTGCGGAACCGGGCACAAACGTTACCTCGATGAGTTGCACGGAGCCCCCGCCTGCCACGGAACGGATGCCATCGACGTCCAGCTCTGTGTAGGCAACTGTGCGGGTAAGCGCTGCGGGGTCAATCACGGCCTGCTGGAGGAGGTGCGGTGCCCCTTCAGAGGTGACGAGCGAGACCTCGCGTACAAGCGACATGGGGCTTCGCCACGGGGAGGTTGGAATGTCGTTGCCGTACTGCCAGTTGTTCATCCAGGCCATCATGAGCCGGCGACCGTCCGGAACGTTGCTGAAGGACACAGCCGCGTAGTAGTCCCGGCCCCAGTCGAGCCAAAGATACTCGGCCATGTGCGCCGGATCCTGGTCGCCTTCAGTGACCGTGGTTTCGGACCTGAACGTCACGCCGTCAAAGTCTCCCACGAAGTACTGTCCAGCAGATCCTCCGTTCGGCCCGCCGGGATTGAGGTTAACGGTCAGCACCCATCTGATCAGGTCCTCGTTCCCGTCAAGTGGCAGAGGAAACAGGTCAGGACATTCCCAGACTCCGCCAGTAGCGTTGGCCGGCCCAAAACTGCTGAGGTAGTCCCAGCTCTTCAGGTCACCCGAACGGTACATCACGACCGTGAAATCCAGTGCCTCGACAGCGACCATTACCCAATAGGCACCGGCCGGGCCGTTGTAGCGGAACACCTTCGGGTCGCGGAAGTTCGCGGAATTGCGGTTCAGGACCGGGTTTCCGTGGTACTTGGACCAGGTGTAGCCGCCGTCCGTGCTCCACGCGAGTGACTGGGCCTGGATCCCGGCGTGCTGTGAGTTCTCCTTGTAGGCACTTGTGTAGATGGCGACCAGGGGTGCAGCAGTTCCGTCGCCGAAGCCGCTGGTGTTGTGCTGGTCGTAAACGACGCTGCCGGAGAAGATGTCCTCGTATTCGTCGCAGGCAATAGCGACGGGTTGCTCTGTCCACGTGATGAGGTTCGTGGAGGTGGCGTGCCCCCAGGACATGTTTCCCCAGACATTCCCAAAGGGGTTGTTCTGGTAGTAGAGGTGGTAATTACCCTCGTAGTAGATGAGGCCGTTGGGGTCATTGAGCCAGGTGTCCTTGCTGGCGTAATGCATCGCCGGCCGGAAAGCCTCACGTGTGGGCGCGGTTACCGCAGTCATGAATCAAAGTCTCGTTTCATTTCGTCTTCCTGAGGAAGGGTGGGTGCGGCCATCCAGCCGGCGAACGGCGCGGGGCGCTGTTCGGCGGCTGGGGTTGGCAGTTGCTCCTGTATAGGTCGTACGTCCGCTTCGCGGCGGGATGCCCCCGGCCATGAGCTGGATGTCTTACGTGATTGAGCGATTTGGAGATGACTCCAAAGGCGGGAGAGGTCGGATCCTGAGTTAGGGGAAGAGGTTCCGAGCTCCTCCAAAGATCTCAGCCATGGTCCAGGCATCGAAGGAGAGCAGCCTCACGGTACCTTCGGCGGTCAGGCTCACGTGCTCGCCGGCCAGGGTCGGGTAAACGCGGGCGGTGAGCGGCTTGCCGTTGGCGAAAATTTCGACGGCGGACCGGTCCACCAGGACGCGCAGGTGCACCCGGCCGTCGGGCATCGGGAGTGGTCCGGCCTTGTCGTCGACATCAACGGTTGGATCGAGGCTGCTCTGAGTACGGTCGAGGCGGAGTGTGCCTTGGCTGCCGCCTTCAGTGGTCCGGCGCAGCTCGATCACTGTTTCCTCCTTGGAACTGCCGGAAACACCATTGTCAGCTGATCCCAGTAAGCCCAGCCGCAGCACGGCACCAGGCTCGAGCTGCAAATCCAGTTCGAGGTCCAGTTGGTTGCCGGACACCCCGGTCGGCACAGGTGCCCCGGGCACCAATTCCTGTACCGGCAGGCCGACGTGGTCCCGGCGCAGCTTCTCGATTTCAGGCACGGGCGCGAACACCAGGGATCCGTCGTCGGCCAGGGCGGTGACGCGCGGCAAACTCATGACGCCCGACCACCCGGCCTCGATCATCGCGGCATTGCTGCGGCCTTCCTGAAGCCAGCCAAACATGATGCGTCGGCCGGACTGATCCTGGAAGGACTGTGGCGCGTAGAAGAACCGTCCTCCGTAGTCGAGCCGATGCAGCCCGGTCGGCTCGAAGGTGTTTTCCGAATAGCGGCCGGTCCAGTACAGCGGGTGTCTGGTGTCGCCGTTGTCCCATGCGGAAAAGACCAGCACGTCGGGCGCGTCGCCAGAAGTAGGAACCGTACCCAACGAGCCCCCGCCTGCCCGAAACAGGTCAACGCATTCCCACATGGTCCCGGTCCAGTCGGTTTCGGCAGGATCGCCCTGGGAGGCGTCGCCGATGAACAGGGGCCCGACGTATTCCCAGGAGCGCAGGTCGCGGGACTCGTACAGGAACGCAGTTCCGCCGCGCCCACGGATGCCCGATCCCACCAACTGCCGCCAGATGGAACCCTCGCGCCAGACGCAGTGATCGCGATACGCCGTGATGTCCACGCCGGCCGGTGGAGCTGCGATGACCGGGTTCTGAGGAATTTTGCTCCAGCTCAGGAGGTCTGCGGATCCGACGGCAACGCAGGACAACTCCTGCTCGCCCAGCCGTCCCGAGTACACCAAGGTGGGTGTTCCGCCGTCGTTCACCAACACCCCCGACCAGCAGCCGTCGGCGTCCGGACCTGCGGACGGTTCCAGTGCCACCGGCTGGTCCGTCCAGCGGACGAGGTCGGTGCTGGTGGCGTGGCCCCACTGGATGCGGTGGTGGAAGGCGCCTTCGGGGTTGTACTGGTAGAAGAGGTGATAGGTGCCGTTCCACTGGCTCACGCCGTTGGGGTCGTTCAGCCAACCGGCCGGGGACACGAAATGGAAGCGCGGCCGAAGGGGGTCCGCATCGGCGCGGGCAATCAGTTCGTCCTGGGGAACGGTGCCGAGTGGGTGCGTCGATTCAGTCATGCGGAGGCCTTGTTATCGGTAGGTTCAGTTGCCAGGGCGTGGCCGCCGGCTCCAGCCTGCGGGCGGTAGAGGTGGCAGCGCACCCAGTGGCGGTTTTCGGGGTCTCCCACACCGTGGCGAACGGGTTCCTCGGCCGAGCAGGCCTGGTTTGGGTCGCCGTCGAAAGCGCAGCTGGTCGAAGCCATCACAGCCTGCCGCAGCTCGGCCCGGCGGACGGGATCGTAGGAGCCCGCCCTGGCCGGATCCGGGACGGCTGAGACCAGCAGTTGCGTGTACGGGTGGGCCGCATTGGCCAGGAGGTCCAAGGACTCGCCCTCTTCAACGAGCTCACCGGCGAACATGACGGCCGTCCGATCCGCGAGGTATCGGGCCGAAGCGAGGTCGTGTGTGATGTAGAGCATGGAGATTCCCTGCTCATCGCGGAGTTTGCGCATCAGGTTCAGAACACCGATGCGGACCGAAACATCCAGCATGGAGGTGGGTTCGTCAGCGAGGATGACCTGTGGTTCCACGGCGAGGGCCCGGGCGATCGCGACTCGCTGGCGCTGCCCGCCGGAGAGCTCGTGCGGGTAGGAGTTCAGCATGTCGGCCTGCAGGCCTACGGTAGTCATAAGCTCCTCGAGTCGCTGCCGTGTCTCTGTCTCGGAGCTGCCGCCCTTCCGGTGGATCGCCAGCGACCTCCGCAGGAAATGCTCCACCCTGTGGGCAGGATTCAGCGAGCCGAAGGGATCCTGGAAGACCATCTGCAGTTGGGAGCGGAAGGCGCGCGATGCCTGGAAGCGGTCGCGCTTGAGGACGTCGACGCCGTCGATCAGGATCTCCCCGGCGCTCGGTCGTTCCAGCCGGGCAACGCAGCGGGCCAGGGTGCTCTTACCCGACCCGGACTCTCCCACGAGGGCCACGATTTCTCCGCGGCCAATGGCCAGGTCTACGCCGTGCAGGGCCCGGACGGACTCCCGGGAGAACAAACCACCTAGAGGGAAAGACTTTCCTAGTCCGCGGACCTCGAGGGCCGCAGCTTCTGTGTCGGCGGAGGGGCGCCGGGATGACAGCACAGCGTGGCTCATCGTGCGGCTCCTTCCATGATGGCGGTGTCAGCCGCTGAAGCGTCGGCACTGACAGGTGCCACGAAATGGCCGGGTGCTGCTTCGGTGAGGTCGGGGATGTTCCGGAACTTCACGCCGTCGGGCAGTCCGGTCAGCGGAACCCGCGGACCGGTGAGCGGTGGGAACGCACCCATGAGGGCCTGAGTGTAGGGGTGGCGGGGGTTGGCGTAGACGTCCTGGGCTTTCGCGGTCTCCACGATCCGGCCTCCGTACATCACGGCCATGCGGTGCGAGAGCTCCACCATGAGGGACATGTCGTGGGTGATGAAGAGGACGGAGAATCCCAGTTCGCGTTGGAGTTCCTTGATTTGGGCCATGATTTCCTGCTGGACCACCACGTCCAGGGCCGTGGTGGGTTCGTCGAGGATCAGCAGCGACGGTTTGAGCGCTACGGCCATCGCGATCACCGCACGCTGGCGCATGCCGCCCGAAAGCTGGTGCGGGTAGGACTTGAGTCGAGCGGGGTCGATCCTGACAAGTTCCAGCAGCTGGCCCGCGCGTCGGAGGGATTCCTTGCGGGAGTAGCCGGCGTGTGTGGTGAAGATGTCCACGATCTGCTCGCCGATGGTGAGCACAGGGTTGAGCGAGTTCATGGCCGATTGGAAGACCATAGCGACGTCCTGCCAGCGGAAGCCCCGCAGTTCCTCCGGGCTCATGGCCAGGACATCCTTGCCGCCGAAGGAGATGCTGCCGCCGGCGATCTTCGCGGGATCCTTCAGGAGGCGCATGATCGAGTTGGCGATGGTGGACTTTCCACAGCCGGACTCGCCCGCCAGCCCGAACACTTCACCGGTGCCGATGCTGAAGGAAACACGGTCGACGGCGGTGGTGGAGCGGGTGTCGCCGATGTACTTGACGCTGAGGTTCTTGACGTCCAGGACGGGTTCATGGGAGCCGAAGGAAACTTGTGAGACTGTCACTTGCCGGCGCTCCTTTCGGTATTCTTTGGGGTTTTGATCTTCCGTAGCCGCGGATTAGTGACTTCGTCCACGGCATAGTTGATGAGGGCCAGTGCGAACGCGACCAGCGCGATGGAGACACCCGAGGGAACGAAGACCCACCAGCTGCCGGTCAGGAGGGCGCCCTCGTTGCCGGCCCAAAAGAGGTTGTTGCCCCAGGAAACGGTGCTCACGTCGCCCAGGCCAAGGAACTCCAGGCCTGCTTGGGCGCCGATGCCGTAAATCACGCAGCCGAGCAGGGTTCCCATGACGATCGATGCCATGTTCGGGAGGATTTCCCGGAACATGATCCGGCCCGCCCGTTCGCCGGACACCACGGCCGCGGCCACGAAGTCCTTTGAGCGGATGGACAACGCCTGGGAGCGCAATACACGTGCCGACCCGGCCCAGCCGGTGACCACGAGCACCAGGATCACGGTTCCCAAACCCGGCGGCAGGAAAGCTGCCAGGATGACAAGGAGCGGGAGTCCGGGCAGGAGCAGGAAGACGTTGGTCACCAGGGACAGTGCTTCGTCAATGAACTTGCCGAAGTACGCCGACGCCAGGCCCACCAAAATGCCGATGAAGGTGGATGCGAAGCCCACAGTCAACCCGACGAACAGGGAACTGCGGGAGCCATGGACAGTCAGGGCAAGCACATCCTGACCTTTGGCCGTGGTGCCGAGCCAGTGCTCGGGAGACGGTTCCAGCGAGGCCATCGCGGTGATCCGCGATGGGTCTCCGGGGAACAGCACGGGGGCCAGCAACGCGAGCGCGATGAACACGAGCATCACGATCATGCCCACCAGGGCCTTCTTGTTGGTGATAAGTCCGTGGACGAAACTGCGGTTGGGCTTGCGGGCAGCTGTGGGCTCAGTGGGCTGCTTGAGAATTGCGGTTGTCATGATGGGTCCCTCAGTTGCTGCGCACACGCGGGTCGAGGCGGACGTAGAGGATGTCCACCAGGAAGTTCGCCAGCAGCACAGCGGCGGTGATGGTCAGGAACAGGCCCTGCATAAGCGGGTAGTCGAGGCCTTGGACGGCGTTGAGGAGTTGGTAGCCGACGCCCGGATACGCGAACACCACCTCGGTGAGCATTGCACCACCCACCACGAAGCCCAGGCTCATGCCGAAGCTCGTGACCGACGGGAGCATCGCGTTGCGGGCGGCGTAGCGGAGCATGATGCGGCCCGGCCGGAGACCCTTGGCCTCGGCCATGGTGATGTAGTCCTCGGCGTTCGTGGCGATCATGGTGTTCCGCATGCCCAGCATCCAGCCGCCGATGGACACCAGGACGATCGTCAGCGCCGGGAGCACAAGGTGCGCACCGACGTCGCCGATGAACTCCCAGGTGAAGGCGGGCTCCAGTCCATCCGTGAAGGCGTGGCGGATCGGGAACCAGCCCAGCACTACGCCGAACAGGTACAGGGCTCCCATGGCCAGCCAGAAGTACGGGAAGGATCCAATGAAGATCAGGAGCGGTGGCAGGGCGGAGTCGATCGCGCCGCCGCGTCGCCAGGCGGCCAGGATGCCGAGGAGATTGCCTATGATGGCGGCGAACACCAGGGCGGTTCCGCCCAGCAAAAGGGTCCAGCCGATCTGGCTGGCGATGACCTCGGTGACCGGGGTGGGGAAACGCGAGATGGAGACACCCATCTGGCCGGTCAGTATGTTGTGCATGTAGTCGACGTACTGTTCCCAGAGCGGCCGCGTATCCACGCCGAGCATCTTGCGCAGGGCTTCGATCTGTTCGGGCTGCATCTTGCCCTGGGTACGGGCGAACATGCGTGAGACGGGGTCTCCCGGCATGAAGCGCGGGAGCAGGAAGTTCAGGGTGATGGAGGCCCAGAAGGCGATCAGGTAGAAACCCAGGCGGCGCAGGATGAAGCGCACGGTTGCTCCGTTCGGGAAAGGCGGGGTCCGGGACGACAGTGGTCCCGGGCGGGAAAGATGAGAAGGTTCCCGGCCGGTGGGAACCGGAATGTGGCAACTGCAGCCACCGGCCGGGAACTGGTGCCGGCTACTTGCGTGGTTCCAGAGTGGTCAGGACCAGGACCGTGGTGGGGGAGCGGTCAGAGAGCGTTGCGTAGGGGTTGTCTTGAGTGGGCCATCCCGTGAAGTGAACGTCCGTGTAGTCGCCCCATTCGGGGCCGGAGAACAGTGGAACCGTGGGGGCCACCGCGTTGTATTCCGCCTGAAGCTGGCTCGCGATCTGCTTCTGTGCGGCTTCGTCGCCGGCAGCAGCGAACTGCTGCAGGAGATCATCGGCCTTCGGATCGCCGAAACGGTGGTAGTTCTCGGTGGCCTTGGCGCCCACCGGCTTGACGGTGGAGGTGCCCATGGTGGAGCTGAAGTACTTGAACGGGCTGGGGTCGTTCGCGCTCCAGACGATGCCGGTGTCGAACGTTCCCTGCTCGTAGCTGGAGACGACGGAGGCCCAGTCAGGGGAGTCCACCTTGGCGGTCACGCCGATGGCCTGGAGGTTCTGGGCGATCACGTTGGCCACTGAGAGCCAGTCGGAGGAGCTGGCGCCCACGGAGATCTTGAACTCGAAGGGCTTGCCGTCCTTGAGGGTGCGTTTGCCGTCCGCGCCCTTGGGGTAACCGGCTGCGTCGAGCATCTTGTTCGCTTCGTCGACGTTCAGCTTGGTCCAGGTGCAGTTGTTCGCCACATCGGCGTTCTTCCAGCTCGCGTAGTTGCCGGAGAGGCCTGTGCAGTCGGCCGGGGTGGCGTATCCGCTCATGCCGATCTTGGTGACCTGGTCACGGTCAACTGCCATGCTCAGGGCCTTGCGCACTGTCGCGTCGTTGAACGGCGCTTTGCTGGTGTTCAACTGCCAGTTGATCATGGCGCCCGTGGGCGGGAACCAGAAGTGGCGATGGTCCTTGTCCTTGGCGATGAAGGTCTTCTCGATGTTCGGGATGAACTGGGTGGACCAGTCCACATCGCCGTTGACGCTGGCCAGGTTGGCGGCATCGTTTCCGGACATTGCCAGCATTTTGATGCCGGCGATCTTCTGCTTGTCAGGCTGCCAGTAGTTCGGGTTCTTCTTCAGCACGAAGGACTGGGACTGGAAGCTGTCCACCTGGGTGTAGGGGCCGGTTCCTACGGGGTTGGCGTTGGTGTCCTTCGCGGGATCGGCGATGGATGACCAGATGTGCTTGGGGAGGATGGGGAGCTGCCCGATCTCATAGAGCGCGGGGGACCAGGGCTTGTTGAAGGTGAATGTCACCTTGTCGGTGCCCACCGGAGTGACGGAATCCAGGTACTCGAAGCCGCCCTTGAGCTTCTTCTGCAGCTGGAAGGTGTAGGCCACGTCATCGGCGACGAAAGGCTGCCCGTCGGACCACTTCACGCCCTCACGCAGGGTGAAGGTGACGGATTTGCCGTCCTTGGCAGCGTCCCAGGAGGCGCCCAGCCAGGGGACCGTGTTTCCTTTGGCCGGGTTGAAGACCATCAGGGGTTCGTAGATGGCCTGCTGGACCATGGGGTTCACAGTGGGGGCGAAGGGGTTGAAGTTACGGTCGAAGGTGCTCATGTCCTCACGCGGGATGGTCAGGAAGGCGTTCGCGTTGGCTCCGGCGTCGGTGCCGGCGGACTTGTTGACGGTGGCAGCGCAGCCAGTCAGCAGCATTGCACCCACAGCCAGTCCGGCCGCTGCAATGCGGGCAGACCTCAAGAATCGGGGTTGTGTCATGATGGGTATCTCTTTCCTATCTTCATCAGCAAGGTGAAGTGGTGGGTAAGGGTTTGCTCTTCGACATTGATTTCACGGTCAGACCGAAGAGCGTTCTAGCAGCGGACAGTCGACCAATTGTTGGTCGGCAGTGATCGGCTGTCCTGCTGTGAGAGCTGCGAGCGTCTGGACTCCCAGAGCGCCCATTTTTTCGAACGGCAACGCAACCGTGGTCAACTTTGGCCTGAGGTAGGCCGCAATCAGTTCCTGGTTGTCGAAGCCGATCACGGCGATGTCGCCGGGGATGGTCAGTCCCCGTTCCTTGATGGCGTCATAAGCGCCCATCGCCATGCGGTCATTGAGGCAGAACAGTGCGGTCGGCCTGTCCTGCTGGGGGTAACGATCCAGGATTTGGCACGCCGCCTCATAGCCTCCATCCGCCGTCGCATGCCCGGACACCACCAGCTCCGGATCCAGTTCCAGCCCGGCGCCCGCGAGTGCTTCTCGTGCACCCTCCAAACGCCCGATGGCCGCGGGAATGTGCGGGTCCAGATTGATGACTCCGATCCTGCTGTGGCCGGCCCGGAGCAAACGATCGACGGCAACCCTGCCGCCCGCGCGCTCGTCCGGGACGATCGAGGGCAGCTTCCCGTCCGCGTCGAAACAATTGATCAGGACGGTGGGAACCTCGTGGGCGCTTTCCGGAACGTGCACGCCGCGGTGGTATGTTGCCGCGTACAAAAGTCCTTCTACTCGTTGTTCCAGCAGCTTTTCCGTTGCTGCATCTTCCAGCCCTTGGTTGGGTCCCACGGCATCGGCCTGGTCGGAAGGCGCGATGAGCAGGAACCGGTGGTCAAGCCAGGCTTGATCCTGGGCGCCCTTGATGATGTCCACCGCAAACGGGGCCGTCACGATCTCGGTGACGAGTCCGTACCAATCACTGCGCTGGGAAGCCAGTGCGCGCGCTCCGGCATTCGGGCGGTAACCCAATGCCTGAACGGCGTCGTTGATGCGGATGCGTGTTTCCTCAGAAATGCTGGCGTTTTCTCGGTTGCTCAGCACGAACGAGACCGCCGTCCGGGAGACACCGGCGTGCCGGGCGACATCACTCATGGTGACACCCCGCTGCCGCACAGCGGCGGCTTTCTGGTGGGTGGTGGTTTTCGCCATTGAATGCTCCGGTGTCTTCGTTGATCCTGCGCGCAGTACCAAGGGTTCGGTCTGAGGTCGTATCGCAATCGTTGGCAAGTAACGCGGGTTACCTTCAACGGTGTGATTGAGGTTACACGCGTTACCTCGTGGCTGTCAACGGCTTCCACCGGCATGCGGACAGTTGGTTCACGACCACTTGAGCCAGGCCGGGCGTCGGAGGATTTGACTGTTGACTTGTCCGGTGGACAAGCCGTAGGTTCCCTTTTTGACAACGTTGTCTTCGTTCGGTGGATCTGACGCAAGTGCAGCATTTGAGTCGATCAAGGCCCCACACAACCAGCCGAGCGACAACCGGCATTACCTGCCTGTCACTGTCGACACGAAAGGTGAATACGTGCGCCGCACACATTCCGGTCCCGGTCTGACACCCGGACCAATATCAAAAAAACGTCTCAACGCCCTGATCCTCGCCGCCGCCATGGCCGCTGGCAGCGCCCTTCCGCTGTCCGGCCCGGCTCTGGCCGCGGACACCTCCGGGGCGGCCTCGACGGCTTCCGGCGCGGTCGGAACTTCCTCGCCCTACTCCGAGACATACCGGCCCCAGTTCCACTTCAGCCCGGCAACGAACTGGATGAACGACCCGAACGGCCTGGTCTACTACCAAGGCGAATACCACATGTTCTTCCAGTACAACCCCTCGGGGGACACCTGGGGCAATATGTCCTGGGGCCACGCCGTCAGCACGGACCTGGTGCACTGGACGCAGCTTCCGCTCGCCATTCCGCAGGACGACAAAAACATGATCTTCTCGGGCAGTGCTGTCATCGATAAAGACAACACGACGGGCTTTGGCCGGCCGGGCAACCCCGCCATGGTGGCAATCTACACCGCCGCCGACAAGGCTACCGGGAAGCAGTCCCAAGCACTCGCCTACAGCACGGACAAAGGCCGGACCTTCACCAAATATTCCGGGAACCCAGTGCTGGACATCGGGTCAAACAACTTCAGGGACCCGAAAGTCTTCTGGTACGAGGCCGGACACGAGTGGCTGATGTCGGCCGCGTTGTCCGACCAGCACAAGGTGTCTTTCTACAGTTCTCCTGACCTGAAAACGTGGAAGCATCTGAGTGATTTCGGTCCTGCAGGTGCCACGGGCGTTGCCTGGGAATGTCCTGACCTGTTCCCCCTGCCGGATCCCGCCAACCCCGGCAAACAGAAGTGGGTACTGACGGTCAACCTCAACCCGGGCGGGATCGCAGGAGGTTCGGGCGTCCAATATTTCACCGGAAGCTTCGACGGCACCAAGTTCACCTCGGATGACAAACCCTACGTCCCCCCGGCCGGGACATCTCTGGGAAACTTCGATAACGGTACTTACGATGGCTGGCAAACCACCGGGACCGCCTTCGGCACTGCCCCGGCAACAGGAAGCCTGCCGGGCCAGTCCAGCGTTACAGGCTTTGAAGGAACCGGCTTCGCTAACAGCTTCAACGGCGGTGACGGCCCCACCGGCACACTCAGTTCCCAGACCTTCACCGTCAACAAATCCCACCTGAATTTCCTCGTCGGCGGCGGCAACCACCCCTACGCCGCCGACACCGTCCCGTTCGGCACCCTGCCGGCCGGTCAGGTGTTCAACGACTTCTCCGGGACCACCTACGGTGCCGGCTGGACCGCCACCGGTTCCTTCGCCAGCTCCGGGCCCTCGACAGAGAGCCTGCCCAACCAGCTCGGCCCCAAGGTGCTGGACACCTATGCGCCCGCCGGAGATCCCGGCACGGGCACCATCACCTCGCCGACCTTCACGGTCAACAGCCCGTACATCGACCTGCAAGTCGCTGGCGGGAACCACCCCTGGGGCCAGGCGAACGCGACCGCGGTCAACCTGATCATCGGCGGACAGGTCGTCGCGACCACCACCGGCCCCAACAGCCCTGACCTGACGTGGACGAACTGGGACGTGAGCAAGTACCAAGGCCAGCAGGCGCAGATCCAGGTCGTGGACCAGAACGACGGGTCCACCGGCGGATGGGGCCACCTCATGGTGGGCGACATCGTCTTCGCCAACGCCCCGGCCAAGTCCTGGGACACGCAGACCTCCGTTAATCTCGTCGTCGACGGCAAGGTGGTGCGCTCCGCCACGGGCGCAAACAGCGAGAACCTGGACTGGGCGTCGTGGGACCTGAGCGACCTGATCGGCAAGCAGGCGCAGATCCAGGTCGTCGACCACAACACCGGCGGCTGGGGACACATCCTGGCCGACGACTTCACCCTCTCAGACACAGCGGCACAATCCGCAGTCCAACGCGCTCACTGGGTCGACTACGGCAAGGACAACTACGCCGGTGTCACCTTCAATGACGCCCCTGGCGGCAAGCGGATCATGATCGGCTGGATGAACAACTGGGACTATGGAGGATCCATTCCCACCTCACCATGGCGCAGCGCCATGACCGTCCCGCGGGAGCTGTCCCTCCAAACCGTCGACGGCGCACCCCGCCTGATGCAGACACCGGTCAAGCAGCTCAACCAGCTCACTACGGGGCCGTCCGTCCACAAGGAGAACATGTCCGTCCCTGCCGGAAGCATCGTCCTGCCGGCCACAGGGAAGGCGCTCGACATCTCGGCGTCCTTCACTGCCGGTACTGCAAGCTCCTACGGACTGAAAGTCCGCACCGGGTCCGGCCAGGAAACACTCATCGGCTATGACAACAAATCCGGACAGGTCTACATCGACCGGACCAAGTCCGGCGCCGTGGGATTCAACCCCGGCTTCCCCGGAGTTCAGACCGCGCCGCTCACGACAAGCGGAGGAACAGTCAAACTCCGGATCCTGGTTGACTGGTCCTCGGTCGAAGTCTTCGCCGACGACGGGAAAATCGTCCTGACAGACCAGATCTTCCCGGACCCATCCAGCCAAGGCATCGAAGCTTTCGCCAACGGAGGAAACGCTGTTCTTACTTCTCTGGACGTCAAGCAGATGAAGTCGGCCTGGCAATAACCGGAAGCCCCATCGCATTGATCAGACCGCGGCGCCCGCAACTTCACCGTTGCGGGCGCCGCACCCAGCGGCCCTTGCATCATGCACGTACCGGGGCAATCATGCCGGGTCAGGAGAGCAGCCAGCAGACCTCATCCTGCAACCGGAGCGGGCTACGAAAATGCGCCGGAGCGGCGCCGCATCAGGAAACAGGCGTCCACGAGTCCTCCTGAGGAGGATGGGACACGACGAATGGCACTTCCAGCCAGTGCCCATCGCTTCCATGACGGAGGGGGTCGTCTGCCCGGTGGTGCCAGATTTCCAGGCGCATCATCCACTCTTGAGTATGCTTCTGCACCCGCCCCATGGTGTCCTTTGCTGGAGCGTGGCCGGGCATAGAGATGGACGGATCCCTTGTGGTGCTGCCTGTGCTTCCTGGCTTCAGTTGAATTGCGTATTAAATGCGCAATGGTCGTTGCTGCTCCCGAAGTAGTCCGGGAGCAGCAACGACCGCTGGGGTGCAGGCGCTTTTCAGCCCTGCGCACTTTTCTGCCTTGGCGGGCCCTAAATCAGTGGGTGGAGCCAGGTCAGGACGGAGCCGTCTTCTTCGATGTGCTCGGCGAGTTCGGCGTTGAATTTCCGGCCGTATTCCGCTCCGATGTGTTCCTCGAATGCCGCTTGGTCGCGGTAGACCTCGAACACGAAGTATTCCCGCGGGTTGGTTTCGCGGGTGTAGGGCAGGAACATGACGTTCCCGGGTTCCCGGCGGACGTGAGCGGTGAGCTCGGCCATCATTTCGGCCACCCTCGCTTCGCTGCCCTGTCTGACGGTGAATTCCGCGTACAGTGTTTTGGTCATGTCCGGTCCTTACTTGGTGGGTTCGGATGTCTTGCAGAGTTGGTTGTTAGTTCAGTGGCGGGAGCTCGCCTGATCCCCTAGGGATCAGTTCTGACGGGACGATGTAGGTTTTCGGGGCGCCGTCGTCTCCGTCGATTCTGGCGAGGATCCGTTCGGCGGCGAGTTTGCCGATGCGCTCGGGGTGCTGGGCGATCACGGTGATCCCCGGTTCCATCATGTCGGCCAGGGTGAAGTCGTCAAATCCGATCAAGGCAACTTTGTGATGCAACCCAAGGGATCTCAGCGCGCGCATGGCACCGAAGGTGATCAGGTTCTGGCTGGAGAAGATCGCGGTGGGAGGGTTCTCCGAGGTGAGCAACTCGATCGCCGCCCGGAGGGCGGTCTCCTCGTCGTGGAGTCCGTTGCGCACCGGGATGGTCGAGGTCGCAATTCCTGCCCTGCCGATTTCCTCCAGGAACCCCGTGCGGCGTTTCGTTGCCGTCTGGATGTCTGTCCGGTCGCCGAGGTAGGCGAGTCTGGTGTGGCCGTGGCGGATGAGGTGCGCGGCCGCCTTTGAGGCGCCCGTCTCATTGTCCGTGACCACCGCGTCGGCTTCGATGCCTACCGGCTCGCGGTCGATGAACACCATGGGCAGGTTCCGTGAGTGCTCCGGGATGACGTAGGCCTGGCTTCTGGCGATCGGGGTCAGGACAAGTCCGTCGACCCGGCGCCCCAGGAAAGCGGAAATCAGCTTTTTCTCCCGCTCCGGATCGTCATCCAGGCTTGAGGCGAAAACCGCAATCCCGCGCTCGGTCAGTGCGTCTTCCAGTGCCCTGTGGATCTCGCCGCTGAAGGGGTTGGAAACACTGGGCAGCAATAACCCGATGGATTGGGTCTTGCGTCCGGACCGTTTCAGGCTGCCCGCCGTCATGTCAAGGTGATACTGCAGCTGTTCCGTGGCCCTGAGCACCCGCTGGCGTGTTTCCTCCGAAACGCCTGGTTCGTTGTTCACGACTCTTGAGACCGTCTTGATCCCGACTCCCGCGAGATCCGCGACGTTTTTCATCGTCGGAGGCCTCCGCCCGGAAACGGATTGGTAACGATTAGACACCGTTGTCAACGAACTGCTCCTCATCATCGATTAACACTTGACTCCCCAGTGTGAGCTTGGTTACATGATACATGACATCGTTGTCTGGCGCCGGAAAGGCGCCACAAACACAGGAGTTTCAATGTTGAGTTCCAAAGCCCCGAGGCCGGCCGCGACCCGCCTTCTTGCCGCCGGCGCAGTCCTGACCCTCGGCGCACTTAGCTTGACCGCCTGCGGAGGCAGTTCCTCTAGCTCTTCCTCCAGCGGAGGTGCCGCAGGAAAGATCGGCGTTTCGCTGATCGTGAAGACCACCTCCAACCCGTACTTCGTGGCGATGGAGGACGGCGCGAAGAAGGCAGCCGAAGGCGGCAATATTGACCTGAAGCTCGCTGCAGGCAAGTCCGACGGCGACGAGGACACTCAGATCCAGGCCATCGAGAACGCCATCTCGAGCGGTGACAAGGGCATCCTGATCACCCCGAACGGCCCGGCCGTCGTCGACGCGATCAAGAAGGCCCGCGACGCGGGGTTGTACGTGATCGCCCTGGACACCCCGCCGGACCCGGCAAGTGCCGTGGACATCACCTTCGCTACCGACAACTTCGCGGCCGGCAAGCAGATCGGCCAGTGGACCGCGGCGCAGCTGGACGGCAAGAAGGCCACCATTGCGCTGGTGGACCTGTTCAGCGACAAGGTCGTCTCGGTTGACTACAACCGCGACCAGGGGTTCCTGACCGGCCTGGGCATCGACACCGCCGACAAGACGAAAAACGGTGACGAGGCCAAGACCGGCAAGTACACCGGCGGCAAGGGCGGGGACTACGAGATCGTCGGCAACCAGGCCTCCCAGGGCGCCGAAGACGGCGGCCGCACGGCAATGGAAACCCTGCTGTCCAAGAACCCGAACATCAACGTCGTCTACACGATCAACGAACCTGCCGCGGCAGGCGCCTACGAGGCCCTGAAGGCCGCGGGCAAGGACAAGGGCGTGCTGGTCGTCTCCATCGACGGCGGCTGCACCGGCGTGAACAACGTCAAGTCCGGCATCATCGGTGCCACTGCCCAGCAGTACCCGGTGAAGATGGCCCAGCTGGGCGTCCAGGCCATCCAGGACCTGGCCACATCAGGCAAGAAGCCCACGGTCTCAGCGGGCCTGGACTTCTTCAACACCGGCTCCGCACTCGTCACGGACAAGGCAGTTTCCGGACTGCAGAGCATCGACACGACGGCTGCTTCCCAGATCTGCTGGGGCAAGTAACGCCTCTCTCTGCGGGGGGCGCGCTAAAAGCGCCTCCCCGCAGAATACCCAGCACGACAACAGTTATAGAACATTGAAGTTCAGGAGCAATTCAAGTGACCCAGCAACAGACCGCCGGCCCGCCGAGCGCCGGTCATGCTGACCTGGCCGAGGAATTCCTCGACCGCCAGACCCCTCTCAGCAGAATCCGCAACATTCTCCACCGCTACCCGGCCCTCAGCCCCGCCATTGTCCTGCTGATCGCGGTGGTGGTCTTCGGGATCCTCAATGAGCGCTTCCTGCGGGTGGAGAACCTGTCTCTCATCACGCAGCAGGTCGCGGTGGTGGGCACCCTGGCGATCGCCCAGACCCTGATCATCCTGACGGCCGGCATCGACCTCTCGGTCGGGGCGGTCATGATCCTGTCCTCAATGGTGATCGCCCAGCTCGCAGTCAGCAACGGCATCCCCGGGCCGCTCGCCCTCATTGCAGGTCTCGCCGTCGGTCTGGCGGCCGGGGCACTCAACGGCTTCCTGGTGACCAGATTCCGGCTCCCGCCGTTCATCGTCACCCTCGGAACGCTGAACATTTTCGTCGCTTTGACGCTGCTCTACTCCGGCGGCAGCACGGTCCGCGGATCCGCGATGCCGCCGGTGCTCACATGGCTGGGAAGCACGTTCCCGATCGGACCCGTACGCATCTCCACCGGCGTCGTCATGATGATCCTGCTCTACGTCGTGGTCGCTTTCATCCTGGGCAAGACCGCCTGGGGACGGCACGTCTACGCCGTGGGCGATGACAAGGAAGCCGCCCGGTTGGCCGGCATTCCTGTGAGCCGCGTTCTGATGAGCGTCTACCTTGCCGCCGGGGCGGTGCTGGCAGTCGGTGCCTGGATCCAGATAGGCCGGACGAACGCCGCCAGCCCGAACGCCGGGGTCGACCTGAACCTGGACTCCATCACCGCCGTCGTGATCGGCGGAACCAGCCTCTTCGGCGGCCGCGGCTCCATCTGGGGTTCCCTGCTTGGCGCATTGATCGTCGGCATCTTCCGCAACGGTCTCTCACTCGCAGGCCTGGACGTCCTCTACCAGACTCTCGCCGTCGGGATCCTGATCATCGTTGCCGTGTCTATCGACCAGTGGATCCGAAAGGTCAAGTCATGACCACGACAGAATTTGCAGCCTCCCACACCAACACCCGCGAACCCATCCTCAAGGCCAGGAACCTCGTCAAGACCTTCGGCCGCGTCGTCGGCCTCGACGGCGTGAGCCTGGACCTGTACCCGGGCGAGGTACTGGCCGTCATCGGCGATAACGGCGCCGGCAAGTCCACGCTCATCAAGTGCCTCACCGGCGCCGAAATCCCCGACGCCGGGGAGCTCTACGTATCGGGACAGCAGGTCCACTTCAAACGACCGCAGGACGCGCGGGTCCACGGCATCGAAACGGTCTACCAGAACCTGGCCGTCTCCCCGGCCCTCGATGTCGCCTCGAACCTGTTCCTCGGCCGTGAAGAACGACTCCCGGGCCTCCTGGGGAGCGTGTTCCGGATGCTCGACACCAAAGGCATGCGCAGGAAGGCGAAGGAAGAGCTGACCCGGCTGGGCATCTCCACCCTGCAGGATGTCACAGTTCCGGTCGAGAACCTTTCCGGCGGCCAGCGCCAGGCCGTCGCCGTGGCACGCGCGGCGGCTTTCGGGTCCAAGGTGGTCGTTCTGGACGAGCCGACGGCGGCCCTGGGCGTGCGCGAATCGAACCAGGTCCTCCAACTGGTCCGCGACCTGCGCGACCGCGGCCTGCCGGTCATCCTGATCAGCCACAACATGCCGCACGTGTTCGATGTGGCCGACCGGATCCACATCCAGCGCCTGGGCAAGTGCGCGGCCACCATCACCCCGCAGTCCCACAGCATGACCGACGCCGTCGCAATCATGACAGGAGCCGCAAAGGCCTGACGGGCCCACCGGCACCTCCCGCTCCACCGGAGCCCCTTCTCCGTCCGCGGACCTGCCAACAGGTCCGCGGACGGATCCATACCGGGCTCCCACCAGTCAACCCGAAGAAAGAACCCCGATGCACAAACCCCAACCGGACGGCTCCAACCACGAGCTGATAGACGCTGTTGTCATCGGCGAAGCCCTGATCGACATCGTCAACGGCCCCGAAGGATCCATCAGTTATCCGGGCGGGTCCCCGGCCAACGTCGCCTATGGCCTCGGGCGGCTCGGCATCCGGACCGGGCTGCTCACGGCAATCGGCGACGACGAGCACGGCACCGCCATCACCAACCACCTCCACAGCGCAGGCGTCGAGCTTCTTCCCGGATCCGCTTCCCTTGAACGGACGGCAACCGCCACCGCGACATTGGCTGCCGACGGCTCAGCCAGCTACGAGTTCGACATCGCCTGGCAGCTGGCACCTGTGGCGCCGGCCATGATCCCGAAAATTCTGCACACGGGCTCGATCGCTACGTTCCTGGCCCCGGGAGCCGGCACCGTCCGCACTCTTCTCGAGCAGTGCCACCAGTCCTGCCTGGTCACTTACGACCCCAATATCCGCCCTGCTCTCCTTGGCAGCCACACCGAGGCAACGACGATCTTCGAGGACCTGCTTCCGCTCACGGACGTCGTCAAACTCAGCGACGAAGATGCACACTGGCTCTACCCCGGATGGTCCCCGGACGACGTCGCCTCCCACTTGCTGCAACATGGCGCGCGCCTGGCCGTCATCACCAAGGGCGCCGACGGTGCCCTTGTCGCCACACCCGGCGGCCGCTTCAGCATCCCGTCCGTGAAAACCGACGTTGCCGACACCATCGGCGCCGGCGACTCCTACATGTCCGCACTCATCTTCGGACTGCTGACCCGGGGCGACGAAGCGTTTACGCCGCCCGGGCTCGAAGCCATTGGGCAGACCGCGTCGATGGCCGCCGCAATCACAGTGAGCCGCCCGGGCGCCAACCCGCCGACCGCCGAAGAGTTGCAGACGCGTCTGGCAGGCCCTCGGCGACGTCGGCACGCCGTCGCCTATTCTTAACCATCCACCGCCCGATCTTCGGCTGTCAGTTCGACGCACCGCCGTCCACTTGTGTGTGCGCTCATTCAGGCCAAGAAGCGAGATCTTCAACGACGCTAATGCTCTTCATGTTCCTGCACTGCGACGGAAGCCCCAGCTGAGAGTCCCGGGCATTGGCCAAGGTTCAGCTCGTAAAGGTGACGCTCTCAAAGTCGGCGCTCCGTCAGATCCTTTGCGGCAATCCCAGCGAGAGCTTCTGTGAAACGCAAGAGCCCGGCATGGTCGTCGCTGATGAAGCTGATATCC
Organism: Arthrobacter sp. efr-133-R2A-63; assembly: GCF_030209795.1. Classification (NCBI taxonomy): domain Bacteria; kingdom Bacillati; phylum Actinomycetota; class Actinomycetes; order Micrococcales; family Micrococcaceae; genus Arthrobacter; species Arthrobacter sp. efr-133-R2A-63. The sequence continues at coordinate 52,732 of NZ_JARVRG010000011.1, forward strand.
AGTAGGCCCCGAGCCGGTTCCATCTTTCCCGTCGAGCGAGGCGGCAGTTCGGACCCTGGACCCGTCGAATTCGATTTGGAAATGCTCGGCTCCGTCCTGTCCGGGGTCCAGGACGGACCCGTACTCGCCGTGTTTGTATCGGTGTTATCACCCCGTCACGCCGATGTGGTCGGTGTCCAGGGTGATGCACACGAGGCTTTCGTGCGGCCAGAAACTTGGGGTGTGGCCGGGGAAACTGAGGACATCGGCAGCAGTTTTGATCATGAGCGTTTCCATGGTCCTTCTCTTTCCGAGGCGGCGTCGCCAGTGGGCGAGTGGGCGTTAGGTTCCGGCGTCGTTCTGATAGAGGCGCCTCCGCTGGGCATGAGGGGCCGGAGTGCAACTTGGGGAACCGGGAACGATCCGAAAGTTCGCGAGGAAAGAAGCGGAGCGCCGAGCGAAGTTTTGGATTGGGGCCGGCGCAAAACGCCCTGGTTGCGCGGAGGGCCGGCCCAGCGATAATCGACGATCAGAATGACAAACAGCGATGACTACGGCTGCCTGTGGTCAGCGGTAAGGGCCCAAACACGACGCCACATCTGTGCGGGAAAGCAGCAGAGCTGTTGGGCTTTACTGTGCTCCTGTGCTCCTGTGGTCGAGCACGAGAATGTCCAAGTAGGGGACGAGCTCCACAAGCGGCGACTTGGCCGAGCGAGGCCCCGGAGATTGCAACCGACTCACCTTTAACTCACCTTAATCAGCGTCAACCAATGACAATTCATCACCCATCGTCGCCTACAAAAACCCCTAGATTCCGGGGGAGAGGGACATATTCAAGGCGCACAGAGGACCTGGGTCCTAAAGCGGGGGTCGTCGGTTCGAATCCGACAGGGGGCTCCGAAAACCCCTCCATTCCGGCGATTTTGCCCGGAACGGAGGGGCTTTTTCATGCCGGAAAATTGGGCACGACACGCTTACGACACGCTTTCAGGGAGACGGGATACGCCCGTCGGCTCTCGGGCTGCATAGGGAAGCCATGCAGACAAGCAGAAAGACCTTGGGACCGGCAACGGACCAAGGCAACGCAGTGCAGCTCCTGACCACCGAGGAAGTGGCTCTCTGGCTGCAGGTGGCACCCAAGACCCTCCGGAACTGGCGCTCCGCCGGGATCGGGCCGAGGGCCCTTAAACTCCATAGCGTCGTCCGCTACGACCGTGCCGCTGTCGTGGCCTGGATCGGTAAGACTTCGAAGGCTGCGGCCTGATGGGGCGCTCAAGCCTGCCGGTTGGCGCCTGGGGAACGGTCAGCGCCAAGAAGGACGAGGCGTCGGGAAAATGGCGGGCCAGCTGTAGGTTCCGTGGCTGGGACGGTGTCACGCGGACCTACAGCAAGTTCGGGTCGACCAAGGGCAAGGCAGAGACAGCCCTGCTGGCGTCCATGAAAGAGCACCAGCAGCGTGCCGGCCGAGTAGCGGCGAACCCCTCGCTGAACGTCGTCGCCGAGAAGTGGCTCGCCAGTATCGAGGTTCCCAAGGTCGTCGTTGACGACAACGGGAACATGGTCGCGACTGACAGCACGGATGGGATCCGGCGCCAGACGTGGGACCAGTACCAAGGGCTCATCTACCGACTCATCGAGCCCGCGCTCGGCGCGCTGAAGATCAATGAAATCAGCACGTCCACCTGTGACAGCTTCCTGAGGTCGCTGGTCGTGGGAGGGAAAGGGCATACGAATGCCCGGCTGGCAAAAACGGTGCTCCAGCAGATCATGTCCTATGCCATCCGGCACGACCTCTACGTGGGTGGAAATCCGGTGCGTGAAGTCGATCGGCTGAACAGGCCGCGGAAGAAGCCCGTTGCCTTGAGCGCGGCTACCCTGCACGACGTCCGGGAAGCCGTCCGGAACTGGCGGACGGAACCCGGTCAATTCGGTCCCCGCCCGAGCAACGTACTGGCAGATGTCGTTGACGTTCTGATCGGCACTGGGGCGCGCATTGGGGAAGTCCTGGCAATCCGTTTGGAAGACATCGACCTGTCAGGCGACGTCGGAAAGATCGCACTCACCGGCACGCTGGTGGAGCCTCGGCATGGCCCCAAGTACCGCCAGAGCTTCCTCAAGAGCCGCAGCAGCGAGCGGGTCATCCCAGTCCCTCGGTTTGTCGTCGACGTACTCATCCGCAGGAGCCTTGAATCCCCGGAGAACAACAAAGCGGGGGCCCTGTTCTGGTCCAGGACTGGCACCTACGTTCAGGCCTCAAGCGTACGGAGGCAGCTGCGCTCCGCGCTGATCGCGTCCAAAATGGAAGACACGGCAGTCATCACTCCGCACGCCTTTCGGCGAACGGTTGCGTCCCTTCTCGCGAGTGAGCTGACCGACGGGGCCGCCGCGGCCATGTTGGGTCACGCCGACGTCTCCATGACCCACGCCGCTTACATCGAGCGGCTGAGGGACGTTGCGGACTACACCACGGTCCTGAACCGTCTGGCGCCGAAGCCCGGGTCATAGGCAGATCGGTGTTGTCTGTCCGGCCTCATATGAATTGAGACCGGCGCGGATGAGACCTGCTGTGCGCTGGAATGAGTCGTCAATCGGTTTGGAGGCTCATTCCAGCGTTTGCGGGCAGGTGGTCGGACCGTGGCTTCGCGAAGCGCTGGCCGCACCCGGCTAAACTTCGCTGTAGTTATCGAAGGTCTTGTCAACAGGGGGAGCACGCGTGGATGCGTTCGGAATTCGTGAAAAGCTGATTGCCGGCTACCGGTCTTTCACGGAGGGCTTCGTTGACATCCAGGATCAGCGGATCAAGGATGCCGTCGTCGAGCTCGGAGACAAGGGACGGCAGTGGCCCGATCCTTGGCTATCCCTGAATCCCTCGTTCAGCTCCGGCGGGCGCATAGACGCGCTCGTCCGGCGTGGACTCCTTCACCCCGACTGCGATGCCATTTTCAGGCCCAAGAAAGATGCCGGCGATCGCGGCTCAGCGCCCATCACGCTGCACAAGCATCAGCGCGATGCCATCGAAATCGCCGCCAAGAATGCTTCATACGTCCTTACAACCGGCACGGGCTCCGGCAAATCACTTGCGTACATAGTCCCGATTGTGGACCGCGTGCTCCGCGAAGGGACGGGTAAGGGCGTCAAGGCCATCATCGTTTACCCGATGAACGCCTTGGCCAACAGCCAGATGGAGGAGCTATCCAAGTTCCTCGACAACGGATTTGACGGCAAGCCGCCGGTCACTTTCGCGCGTTATACCGGCCAGGAACGCGGAGAAACCCGCGAGAACATCCTTAAGAACCCCCCGGACATCTTGCTGACTAACTACGTCATGCTTGAGTACGTCCTGACCCGGCCGGAGGAGCGGCAGTCCCTCATCCGAGCGGCCTCCGGTCTCCAGTTCCTCGTTCTGGATGAACTGCATACGTATCGCGGCCGGCAGGGCGCTGATGTTGCCATGCTCGTACGCCGCTTGCGGGACGCTTGTAACGCTCAGAGCACCCTGCAGTGCATTGGCACGTCCGCCACGATGTCGAGCGGTGGAACAGTCGCCCAGCAGCAGAGGGACGTCGCCGAGGTCGCTTCCCGGATTTTTGGAACCGTTGTTTCGCCGGAGCACGTGGTGACCGAGACCTTGGTCCAAGCGACCACCAACCAGCACCGATCGGACCAGGATCTGAAGGCTGCTGTGAGAGAACGCGGTGACGCCGAGTACAGCAGCCCCACGTTGGACGGCGGATACACGCTGATGACCTCAGATCCGCTGGCATCTTGGATTGAGGACAAGTTCGGCCTCACCACGGAGCAGGAATCTGGCAAGATCATCCGTAGACAACCACAGACCGTCACCCATGCCGCAGAGGAACTGGCTAAACAGACCGGGGAAACAGCAGGGAGCTGCGCCACCGCTATCCGCGCGACTCTCCTTGCGGGGTCGAGGGCAAAGCACACTGAGACCAACCGTCCGCTGTTCGCCTTCCGCCTTCACCAGTTCATTTCCAAGGCTGGCTCCCTCTATGCCACAGCGGAGTCCGAGGACACGAGGCTCATCGAGACCGACTTCCAGCTGACCGTCGGAGGCGAGGAGAAGCGGCTCTACCCCCTCGCTTTTTGTCGCGAGTGCGGTCAGGAATACCTCATGGCACGGTTGACGGAAACTGGCGACGAATCACGCTTTATTGCCCGGCACGAACTGAAAATGCAGGACACGGGCGGCCCGGACAATGGCCAGGACGGCTATCTGTACATCTCCACTGAGCAGGAATGGCCGGAACAGGCCATTGAGGCGGGCCGTATCCCCGCCTCCTGGCTCAACGAGGCGGTGTCTGGGAATCGAGTCATCGAGTCCAAGCGCAAGCGGATTCCGTCGCGCTACCGCGTCCAGCCTGACGGCGCAGCGGCCCGGGATAACGAGTACACCCAGGACGATGGCCAGCTCGCCGCTTGGGTCCCGGGAAGCCTTGGTTTCTGCCTGAACTGCCAGGTCACCTATGAATCCGCCCGGAGCGGTGAATTCTCCAAGGTTGTGACGCTCGACCAAGAGGGCCGCAGCAGCGCGATGACCGTGATCGCAACGAAGCTCGTGCAACTGTTGAAATCCGGGGCCGGAAGCGATTTGAGCCCGCGCGCCAAGAAGCTGCTGACTTTCGTAGACAACAGACAGGACGCGTCCCTCCAGGCCGGCCACTTGAACGACTTCGTCCAAGTGGCCCAGCTTCGCTCGGCCCTCTACCGCGCAGTCGCCTCAGCCGGCGATTCAGGAGTTGAGGCCATGGAACTGGGCGATGCGATTATCAAAACGCTCAGCCTGGCATGGTCCGACTATGCGCGCACTGAAGACCCGCTGGACCCTAAACCGACCAAGCGGGCCCTGAATGAAGTCGTGACCTACCGTGCGCTGCGCGACCTACAACGCGGGTGGCGGATCACCCTGCCCAACCTTGAACAGACAGGTCTCCTCGTGGTGGACTACCCCCTCGCCAAGAACCTGGCAGAACAGGATCGCCGCTGGGAAAAAGCTCACTACGTGCTCCGGGACGCAGACCCCGGCAAGCGCGAGGAGATTATCCGGGTCCTGCTGGATGAGTTCCGCCGCGTTCTTGCCATCGACGCCGAGGAACTCACGGCGGACTGGCTGGACCGGGTCAAGAACCGCAGCCGCGAATTCCTGACGGGTATTTGGGCTTTGCCAGAGCAGGAATCTGCTGCCAGCGTCGGGCTCGTGACCACGGAGCCCAAGAAGATGGCTTACCGGACGACTCTTCCCGTGACCTCTTACGGAACATTCGGCCGATGGCTAGCCAAGACAGCTTCACCCAGCAACAAGCTCAAACGCGCCGAGGTGGACGAAGTCATCGCTTCGCTTTTCAAAATTCTGCTCGAGACGGGCTTCATTGCGGAGGTCGTCGAAGGCAAGGTCTCCGGCTACCGTCTCAAACTGTCCAGCATGGTTTTGAGGAAGGGCGACGGCGAATACGGCGCCCCCGATTTGCTCCGCCGCACATATCATGCAGACCAGAAGCCCCGCGTTATCCAGTTCTTCAAGGACCTGTACCTGGAGCAAGGACAGGAGCTGGCCGGCCTCAAGGCGGCGGAGCACACTGCCCAGGTACGTGCAGAAGACCGGGAAGCCAGGGAACAGGCGTTCCGCGAAGCAGAACTTCCGCTGCTGTTCTGTTCTCCAACCATGGAGCTGGGCGTCGACATCGCCGACCTCAATGCGGTGGCGATGCGGAACGTTCCGCCGACACCGGCAAACTACGCCCAGCGCAGCGGCCGTGCGGGGCGCTCGGGCCAGCCGGCCCTGGTCCTGACCTACTGCGCCACCGGCAGCCCTCACGACTCCTACTACTTCGAACGCTCGAACCTCATGGTTTCCGGTCAGGTCCAGCCGCCGCGGTTGGACTTCGCCAACGAAGACCTGATCAGGTCACACGTCCACGCCATCTGGCTTGCGGAAGCCCTCGCCGCAACCAGCTCGGGTCTGGGTAAGTCCATGAGCGGTCTTCTCAAGCTTGAAGACAAGAGCTACCCCCTTCAGCCCGAGATCAAATCTGTCCTAGCTGATGAACAGGCTGCGAAACGCGCCAAGGTATCGGCAGAGGTCCTCCTGCGGAGCATCGAAGGGCAACTGAAGGACACATCGTGGTGGACTGAGTCATGGTCCGATGCCGTCATTGACACCGCTCTGGCCAACTTCGATCAGGCCTGCGAGAGATGGCGACAGCTCTACCGGAGCGCCATCACCGAGCAAGACGCTGCACACCGAGCCAGCCAGGACCACTCCACCGACTCCAAGCAACGCGAGGCCGCAGCCAACCGGCACCGCGAGGCCGGCCAGCGCCTGGAAATCCTCCTCAACGACAGCGACTCAAAGGGCCAATCGGACTTCTACACCCTGCGATACTTGGCCTCCGAAGGCTTCCTCCCGGGATACTCGTTCCCGCGGCTGCCATTGGCTGCCTTCATCCCGGGCATCCGAAGAGGCAAGGACAACAACAGCACCTGGCTGCAACGCTCGCGTTTCCTGGCGATCAGCGAGTTCGGACCGGACTCGCTGATCTACCACGAAGGCGCCCGCTACCAGGTCAAGCGCGTCAGCCTGCCGCGGGACTCCGACGGCGGGGGCGCGGGAGACGTTGTCCTCGGGGAGGCCCGCGTCTGCGTCGCCTGTGGCTACTTGCACCAGCGCGAGGCCGGACTCGACATCTGCGAATCGTGCAATGAACCGCTGGCCGGCAGCTGGTCAAACCTGATGCAGTTGCAGTCCGTCATCACCCGCCGCCGCGAACGGATCAGCGCGGACGAGGAGGAACGTAACCGCCAGGGATTCCAGCTGGTCACCAACTACCGATTTGCTCCACACGGTAAGAAGCCGGGCCGCTCCGATGCACAGATGCTGAACGGCGGGGCAGCCATCGGTGCAGTGCACTACGGCGACGGAGCCACCGTTCGGGTGACCAACCTGGGTCGACGGAACCGGGCCAACCAGGATCGGCATGGCTTCTGGCTCGACCTCATCACGGGCGAATGGCTGTCGGAAAAGAAGGCCACCGCGGATACCGGAGACGCGAGTGAGGCCACCGACGCGGATGACATGACCGTAGAGCAGTCCAAGAAGAAGCAGATGGTGACGCCCTACGTTGAAGACCGCCGCAACATCGCCGTCATCCGCTGGGCGGAGAACGTGACGCCCGCCGAGGCAACCACCATGCAGTTCGCCATGGAACGCGGCATCGAAGCGGTGTTCCAGCTGGAGGACTCTGAGCTCTCCAGCGAGCTTTTGGCTGACAGCGAGGACCGGGGACGTCTGCTGTTCATCGAGGCCGCGGAGGGCGGCGCGGGGGTGTTGCGCCGGCTGCAAAGCGAGCCGGACGCCATGGCTAGGGTCGCCGCCAAGGCGCTGGAAATTCTGCATGTCGATGCCGCTACGGGCGACGATATGGAAAACAGCTGCGTCCGGGGCTGCTACCGGTGCCTGTTGTCCTACGGCAATCAGCGTGATCACGAAATCATCGACCGGCGGCTCGTCATAGACCAGCTGATGCGGTTGGCTGGCGCCGTCACGGTGGCCGCAGCGGCGGCGCAGAAGCCCATGCACGTCATGCCGCCGGGAACTGTGGTGAGCCCGCGGGCTCAAGGCCTGTTGGACTTTCTGTTGCAGAACGGGCGAAATCTCCCGGATGAAATCGGGCCCAGTATTGAGGGGAACGTGGTGGATTTCGTCTACACCGCTAAGTTGTCGGTGGGCGTTGCTGTGATCGTGGAGGACGCGTCGAGACGGCCCGTCGATGACCTGGCACTGACGTACGGCAACTGGAACGTCATTAGGTGCCGTCAGGACGAAGATGTTGAAGCATTTGTTAATGAACACGCAAACGTATTTGGAGTGGTGGAGTGACTAGTGCGACGGCGGAGTACAGTTTTGCGGTTGGGTCGCTGGTAGCGGCCCGCGGCCGGGAATGGGTGGTTCTGCCCGAGAGCACCCCTGACTTCCTTGTTCTTCAGCCACTGGGCGGCACCACCGATGACATCGCAGGAGTCATTCCCTCCATCGAGGAAGTGAACCCGGCCTCTTTCGGTCTGCCGTTGGCAACAGATCTGGGCGATGACCGCAGTGCCCGGTTGCTCCGCGATGCGCTCCGTATCGGATTCCGCTCCAGCGGTGGCCCGTTCCGTTCGCTGGCAGGGTTGAACGTGAGCCCGCGCCCGTATCAGCTCGTCCCCCTGCTGTTGGCGCTCCGCCAGGATGTCGTGCGCCTCTTGGTCGCCGACGACGTGGGAATTGGCAAGACAATCGAAGCTGGACTGATCGCGTCCGAGCTCTTGGCTCAGGGCGACGCCAGCGGACTCGCTGTCCTGTGCCCGCCGAGCCTGGCCCAGCAGTGGAAGCAAGAGCTTTCTGAGAAGTTCGGTATCGACGCCGAGCTGGTCCTGCCAGGGACAGTAAAGCGACTGCAGAGAGAAGCCGGCTACGACAAGTCCATCTTTGAGTATTTCAAACACACGATCGTTTCCACCGACTTCATCAAGTCCGAGTCCAAGCGACACGACTTCATGCGGACCGCTCCAGACCTGGTGATCGTGGACGAGGCCCACGGTGTCACCGCCGATGACTCCGGCAAGGGCGGCGTCGGTCGCACGCAGCGGTACGAGCTCGTGCGGGGACTGGCCGACAACCCGGACCGTCACCTCGTGCTGGTGACGGCAACGCCGCACAGCGGCAACGACGGTGCCTTCCGCAACCTGATCGGCCTGCTGGATAACAGTCTCAAGACCGTGGACTTCTCCACTGAGCTGGGCCGCCGCAAACTCGCGGACCATATGGTCCAGCGCCGCCGCGTGGACATCCGCAGCTACCTGAAGTCGGACACCAAGTTCCCCAGCGACCGGGAGACAGCCGAGGTGGCCTACAAGCTTTCGCCGGAGCACCGCGCGTTCTTCGACGCCGTGCTGAACTACGTCCGCGGCCAGGTACAGGACACCTCCGGCACCAAGCGTGACCAGAGGATCCGCTGGTGGTCCGCGCTGTCCTTGCTGCGCGCCATGGCATCCTCGCCTGCATCGGCCGCCGCCACCCTGAACACCCGCGCCGTCGCTGAAGATGCTGAATCGGACGCTGCCGCCGAGAAACGCGGCATGGCTGTTGTGATGGATCAGGTGGAGGACGACGGTGGGGAAGGTATCGACGTCGTGCCCGGCTCCCGGCCTTACGCCCTGGATGAGACATCCTGGGAAAAGCGTCAGCTCAATTCGTTCCTCAAGACAGCGGGGGAGCTTCAGGCCAACCCGGGGCAGGACGCCAAGCTTCAGCTCGTGGTCAAGCGCATCCGTCTGCTCATTGCCGAGGGCTTCCAGCCCATCGTTTTTTGCCGCTTCATCCCCACCGCACACTACGTGTCGGAGTACTTGCGGGAAGCGGGGAAGAAGAAGTTCGACGTCGAGGTAGTCACCGGCGAACTGCCCTCAGAGGAACGCGCCGCTCGCATCGCCGCGCAGGAGGAACGCGCCGGCGACACTCCGAAGGTGCTGGTGGCCACAGACTGCCTGTCCGAGGGCGTGAACCTGCAGGACGGCTTCCAAGCCGTAATCCACTATGACCTCGCCTGGAATCCCACCCGCCACGAACAGCGCGAGGGGCGGGTGGACCGTTTCGGACAGTTGTCGGATACCGTCCGCGCCCTCACCATCTACGGTGATGACAACGGTATCGACGGCATCGTGCTGGATGTCCTGCTGCGCAAGCATGAGAGCATTCGCCGGGACCTGGGCATCAGCGTACCCGTCCCGCCCCGCAGCGATCAGATCCTTTCCGCGCTCCTGGAAGGCATCATGATGCGCGGCAAGAACGGCGATCAGCTGGAGCTGTTCAGCCTCACCCCGGAAGCCGAGGAACTGGACGCTGAATGGCGAAGCAGCGCGGAACAGGAGAAGCTCAGCCGCTCCCGCTTCGCGCAAAATGCCATCCGCCCGGAAGAAGTTCAGGAAGTCGTGGACGCAGCCCGGCGCAGCCTGGGCGACCCAGACGACGTCGCGGCCTTTGTGAAGGCAGCCCTCGAAGAAACGGGCGCGCACGTCGATACCACTCCTGATGGGCTTGTGGCCGAGCTGACAGCGGCCGTGCCGGGCATCCGCAACGCCCTGGGCTCGGATTCCAAAATCCGCTTCGTCAACGACTTCCCGGCCCCGCACCACACCTCAGTGCTGGTACGGACGGACCCCGTCGTCGCTGCAGCGGCAAACTACGTCCTGAACTCCGCCCTGGACGCGCAACTCACGGGCAAGGAACGCCCCGCCCGCCGCTGCGGGTTCATCAAAACCAGCGCGGTGGACAAACTTACCGTGGCCCTCCTGGTCCGCTTCCGCACCAAGCTGGTGCTTCCCGCGCGGCTCGGCGACAAGACAGACATGGCAGAGGAGGCCCGCGTCCTGGCCTTCACAGGCATGCCGCAGAACCCCGTCTGGCTACCGGAAGATGCCGTCGAAGCGCTGCTCCAGGCCAGACCGGACGGGAATGCCGGCGATGTCACCAACATGATGGCCGCCATCCTCGGATCTCTGGACCAGCTGAAGGATCAGCTGGACCAGAAAGCCCGCGACGTGGCCGACCAGATCCGTGATGCCCACCGCGAGGTCAGGATCGCCGCCCGTGGCGACCGGGCCGGCCAGCTCGGCATCCGAGGGCTCACGGTCGAACCGAATCTTCCCGTAGACGTCCTGGGCGTCTACGTCTACAGCCCGGCCGGAGGCACCAAATGAGCACAGCATTCCAAGCCATCACCGTCGTCGGAGGCGTCGTTCCCCCCTCGTTGCTGGGGCGCATCCAGGCCGGGGAAGTCAACGATGCCAGGAGCATGTCTCCCGTCAGTTTCCACCTTGCCGGCACGGAAACGGTCCGCGACGCGGCCTCACGGACGTGGATGTACCTTCAGGGTGCCTGGAGCGCCTGGCGCGAATCCGACTCTGCCAAACGCCCGGACGGGCAAGGCGCCGGCACCGGCGATGCCCGGCAGAAGTGGCTTTTGGTGCTCCTTCGCGAACTCGGCTATGGGCAGGTTCCGGCGACCCCCGGCGGCCTGACGATCGGCGGCGAGGCGTACCCCATCTCGCACCGTTGGGAGTCCGTGCCCATACATCTGCTCGGCCCTGGCGTGGACCTGGACAAGCGCACCCCGAAGATTGAAGGTGCGGCCCGGCGCGCACCCCAGGCTATGATGCAGGAATTCCTGAACCGTGAGGACACTTACCTCTGGGCCATTCTCAGCAACGGCCTCAGGCTCCGTCTCCTACGGGACTCCACCGCGCTGGCAGGCTCCGCCTACATCGAATTCGATCTCGAGACCATCTTCGAGTCGGATCTCTATTCCGAGTTCCAGCTGTTCTGGCAACTCTGCCACCAGTCCCGGCTGGACAAACGCGGTGGCTCCGAAGCGCCCCCGTCTGACTGCTGGTTGGAACTCTGGCGCGGTGAATCCGTCGAGGCCGGAGCTCGCGCCCTCGACAAGCTAGGTGCCGGCGTCGAGAAAGCTCTGGGCTGCCTGGGCTCGGGCTTTCTGCGCCACCCGGATAACCGCTGGCTCGTGGATGCCCTGCATTCCGGGGATCTAAGCCATCGCGACTTCCACAAGGCACTCCTTCGCACTGCCTACCGCCTGCTCTTCCTGTTTGTCGTGGAGGACCGCGGCGCCCTCCTCGATCCTGCGGCGACCACCGAGGCCCGCCACCGCTACGAGACCTATTTCTCGACACAAAGGCTGCGGAAGATGTCCCGCACCCGCGACGGAGGCCCGCACCCGGACCTGTGGCGTACCCAGAAACTCGTGCTGGGCGCCCTAGGCGGAGACGGTCTCGCTGCCGTGGGCCTTCCGGCTCTCGGCGGCCTCTTTGACCCTGACCCCCGCGCCGTCCGGCTGGAAGGCCAGCCCCGTGACGACCTCTTGCTGGGTGCCGAGATGGCAAACCAGGACTTCCTCAAGGCCATCCGCGGCCTCGGCTGGGTGGTTGGAAAGACCGGGCGTCTGCAGCCCGTGGACTACCGCCACCTCGGGGCCGAGGAACTAGGCTCCGTCTACGAATCCCTGCTGGAATTGGTGCCCCGCGTCGACACCGAGACGCGGTCCTTTGAACTTGCGCATCTTGCTGGGAACGAGCGCAAGACCACCGGTTCCTACTACACCCCGCCTAGTCTCGTGTCCGCGCTGTTGGACACCGCCCTGGACCCGCTGCTGGACCAGGCCGTCAACGGTGCAGCCGGACGGGACGACGCCGAGGCACGCCTACTCGCGCTGACCGTGTGCGACCCGGCCTCCGGCTCCGGCGGCTTTCTCGTGGCCGCCGCCCGCAGGATTGCCCGTCGCCTGGCTGAAGTGCGCGCCGGCGAGAACGAGCCCACGCCGGGCGAGGTGCAGAGCGCACTGCATGACGTGGTGGAACGCTGCATCTACGGCGTGGACATGAATGATCTCGCCGCCGAACTGGCCAAAGTCTCCCTGTGGTTGGAAGCCATGCAACCCGGCAAGCCACTGGGCTTCCTGGACGCCCGGATCAAGATCGGCAACAGCCTACTGGGTACAACTCCAGCGCTGCTTGCCGGCGGCGTACCGGAGGGGGCCTTCTCAGTCTTGGAGGGCGACGACAAGAAGTTCGCGGCAGAGGCAAAGAAGCGAAACAAAGCCGAGAACACCCGGAAAACGGACAAGCTCTTTGGCTCCCTGGGGCAGGACACCTTCAGCTTCGGCGGCACGCAGTCGGCTGTGGCGCAGCTGATCACCCAGCGCCGCGAACTGGTCAAACCCGTAGCGAGCGCCGAGGAAGCCCGGTCCCGAGCCAAGGCCTACGACGCCTTCGACCACTCCGCAGCCATGGAGCGGAAGAGGCTCCACGCGGATGCCTGGTGCGCAGCCTTCGTCTGGCCCCTGAAAACTGGCGAGGCCGAGCCTCCCACCTCATCTATCGTCCGGCAGCTGGGCGACTCCGGCACGGCAGCCGGATACGCCGGGACGGTGGCTGAGATTCACAAACTGGCTGATGAGTACCGGTTCTTCCACTGGCACTTGGAATTCCCGGAGGTCTTCGGCGACCCTGAATCCGGCGAAGATGTCGGCGTCGAGGGCTGGCCCGGAGGTTTCTCCTGCATGCTCGGCAACCCGCCGTGGGAGCGAGTCAAGCTTCAGGAACAGGAGTTCTTCGCGGCGCGGAACGAAGAAATTGCGAAGGCGCCGAACGCCGCCGCACGGTCTCGGCTCATCAAGAGGCTCGTGGAGGACGACCCAATCTTGCATGACGAATTCCTGGCCGCCAAGCGCAACGCCGAAGGTCAAAGCACGAGCATGCGCACCTCCGGGCGCTACCCCCTCAACGGTCGCGGCGACGTCAACACTTACGCCGTCTTCGCTGAGCTGTTCCGGAGCCTGACCGCTTCCCACGGGCGCTCCGGGGTCATCGTTCCAACCGGAATCGCTACGGACGCCACCACCCAGTACTTTTTCAAGGACTTGGTAGAGACCAGCACCATCTCGGCGCTGTACGACTTCGAGAATCGCGCGCCCTTATTCGAAGGTGTGGACTCCCGGTTCAAGTTCTGCCTACTGACGATGGCCGGCCGGCTGGCAAAGGAAGAAGTTGCGTCCTTCGCATTCTTCCTGCACGACCCGGCAGACATTGCAGTGTCAGAATTTGCGCTGTCGCCGGACGAAATCAAGCTCATCAACCCCAACACGGGCACCCTGCCCATCTTCCGCACCCGCCGCGACGCGGAAATCACCCTGGGCATCTACCGGCGCGTCCCCGTTCTGATCAACGAGAACGACACCGTCAAGGGCAACCCGTGGGGCGTGTCGTTCATGACAATGTTCCACATGTCCAACGACTCGCACCTGTTCCACACCCGCGAGCAGTTGGAGGGCGAGGGCTGGGCACTAGTGGGCAATGTCTTCGAGCGCACCGTCAACGGCAAGTCAGAGAAGATGTTGCCGCTGTATGAAGCCAAGATGTTGGATCGCTATGACCATAGAGACGCTGATGTGGTGAAGAGCTTGACCGCCGACAAACGGCAAAATCAGCCGAGATACCTCAGCGACTCGGATCATGAGAACCCTGACCGCTTCGTAATACCCAACTATTGGGTCCAGCAGAGTGCCCTCCCGACAGGGTTGCCTGATTACTTGACTGGATTCTCGAATGTCACCAGCGCCACGAATCAGCGAACCGTTCTGGCGTCTGCACTACCGGTGGCGGCTGTAGGTCACTCGTATCCGGTGTTCAAAAGCTTCGACCCGCTTCTGCTGTTGGCCGTTTTCAACTCCGTCGCGCTTGACTATGTGGCGAAGCAAAAGGTTGCGGGATTGAACATGACGTACGGATATGTCAAGCAGTTTCCAGTTCCAGAACCGTCCGCCCTGCGAGCCCCGGCCGCTTGGTCCAAGGAGGAGAGCATTCACTCTTTCCTATTGTGCAGGGTCATGGAACTGGTATATACGGCCTTCGACATTTCTGCAGTTGCGGCTTCGACCGAATTCGCCGGCGAACCTTTCGTGTGGTCCAGTTCTCGAAGACCGCAGATTCAGGCCGAGATTGATGGGGCGTTGTTGCATACATACGGACTGGAGCGGGACGAGGTACTGCATGTGCTCGACGAATTTCGAGCGCTTCATGATGCTGAGATTCGCGAGGTTGGCGAGTTTCGCACCAAGCGCCTAGTTCTTGGGTCGTACGACGCCATGCAAGAGGCCATCGAAACGGGCGTCACCTTCCAATCGACTCTCAGTCAGCCGCCCGGGCACGGCCCACGCCACCCCGTAAAGGAGTTCTCCGCATGAGCCAGAACCTGAACTGGACACAGTTCATCGAGTTTTCCGGCAAGTTCATCGAAAGCGTCAACCTCGCGGCGGAAGAGAATGACTACAAGCTAGAACTGGCGGCGAAGCTCGCGGTAGTGCGGGACGAACTACTGGCAGAGGACCCAGGATGGCACTCGCACTTCATTCGGGCCCTGCGGACGACGAACCTCGTCAACTACAGAACGATCGGTGCCATGGACAAGCTGGATGAGGCTTCGTCGCGGGACCTGCGAGCTCTCTTGACGAGGTTTTGGTCGGGGGCGCCCGAGACAGAGAAGCTGAATGCCTTGGTCGCCGGTCTTAAGGAGCTGAACTCTCGAGAACTTTCCGACGGTATCGCCACCGGAGTGGGTTCTGTGCTGCTCATGGCTGTGGATCCGACCGAGTTCCCGCCTTACCGTCCCGAAGCGGTCCGACAGTTCTGGAACATCATCGGCTTTGACTACAAGGACGCCGTACGGACGCCGCAAGGACGCTATGACGCGTTCTTGGACGTCCTTGATCAGTTCCGGTCGGAGCTGGCTATTGCGGGGCTCGGTGATTTTGACCGCCTGGAAGCCCAAGGCACCATGTGGACGGTCATGAACGCCGATCCGACGGACGAATGGGCCTCCCAGGACGTTGTGAACTTCCGGAAATGGCGCGGAGACAAGGCCGCAGCTGCCGAGGTCGATCTCAGCACTCCCGCTGCCACGATAGCTCCCCAGCTCGAAGCGGCCGGGCGACTGATCCTCGAGAGCGGATTGCGGAGCGCCCCTTCCGCTATCGACGGCACAACGCCTACGTGGACTGTTGAGAACGCTCGCGAGCTGGCAAGAAGAAGCGAGTTCGACGTCGGCCCCGGAACCTTCATGGCAAAGTTCGAACGTCAGCTGCAAGGTGCCAGCCGTGGCGTGGTCCTCTTGGCGGCGGAACTGGCGTACCTGCAGGTACTGCCTCTCTCGAACGTAGGCGCCCAAACAAAGATCGCCAGGATCGAGAAAATCCTTTCCTGGAGCGAACACGACGAAATGCCGCTACCTCCAACGCTTCAAGAGGGCCTGGACGCCGAAGGCGCCTTCCACGGCGGTGTCGGATTCAACATCCAGGTTGCAGAGCACATGAAATGGCTGTGCCGGCTCGTCGAACATGTAGCGACACAACCAATGAGCCTGAGTGAAGCCGCACTTTCGGATCCTTGGGCGTTTCGTGACTTAACCCAATCGGTCCCCGATGACCGCCCCATGATCCGTTACAGCGTGGACTACATCGCGTGGCCGGGATACTTGCCCCCGGTCGTAAAGCGGGACCATCGGACAGAGATCTGGCATGCGTTTGCAGGCGTCATTGGCGGTGCAACAGGTCGAAACGATAACGACGAGGCCGCCATTGCCAAAGACCTCCATGCCATTCGGCTCGTCCAACAGGGGAGCTCGAATGAATTCGTGGAATGGTACAGCGAGCCCTATCTGAGTCAGTGGCGGGCAGGCGCTGAGGACTCCGGGCAGCGGGCGTGGCTGGTCAGGCAGAGCCAGGCAGGGACGACCATGCTGCACCCGTGGCTTGAGGACGGTTTCGTGTCCACCCCCGCGCAACACCTGGGGTCACCCACGCCAGGATCGAACCTGAGCCAAATACAGGCGGCCGTCAATAAGGGCTACCAGCACATCGAATATTCGGAGCGCAAACTCCGTGCCATGGAATACCATCGCTTCCTCAGCATCATGAAAGTGGACGACTTCGTCCTCACCGCGTTCGAAGACGGTCTCTATCTAGGGGTCGTGACCGGGGAGGCTAACTACGTCGAGGACGCGACATCTCGCTTGCGACGCGCTGTCGCGTGGCAGAAGACGCCCATCAGCAATGAAGACACGCCCGCGCCTCTGCCGCGTCTGCTGGCCGAGCAAGGGTCAGTCGTGGACCTTACCGAAGCACTTTCCATCATCACGGCATGGTTCGGTGTGGAAGCTGACCCCGACAACGAGACGGAAGTTGTCGCGCCTGTGCCGCAAATCGCCGTCGTACCCCACCTGAAGAAAGCCACGCCAGAACTGGCACGAAAGCTGCACGTGGACCAGGAGCACTTGCAGGAGGTGATCCGGCTCCTCCAGACCCGGCAGCAGATCGTATTTTATGGACCTCCCGGAACCGGCAAGACCTTTCTGGGAAAGGCTATCGCCAAGTTCCTGGCGGGGGAGGAGCACTCCGACCACGTCAAAACGGTCCAGTTCCACCCTTCCTACGCCTACGAAGACTTTTTCGAGGGCTACCGGCCGGCGAAAAGCCAGGACGGAAACGTGGCATTCAGCCTCGAAGCGGGTCCGTTGCGGCGAATCGCCGACGAAGCGGCATCTGAGGGCAACCGCGATAAGCCGTACTTTCTTATCATCGATGAGATGAACCGCGGCAACCTCGCCAAGATCTTCGGCGAGCTGTACTACCTGCTGGAGTACCGCAACGAGGGCATCAACCTCCAGTACAACCCGGAGAAGGTCTTCGCCCTGCCGCCCAACTTGTTCATCATCGGCACGATGAACACTTCGGACAGGTCCATTGCCATGGTGGACGCTGCCATTCGGCGACGATTTGCGTTTATTGAATTGCACCCGCAGGACGGCATGATTTCGGGGCTGCTGGAACGCTTCCTCAAGGCGAACGGAAAGCCTACTTTGCGGGCAGAACTGCTGAATGCCTTGAACAGCGAGATTGAGGAGACGAACCGTGATCTCATGATCGGGCCGTCCTACTTCATGAAGCCCCATGCTGAGACCGATGAGGGGCTCGAGGAGATTTGGAAATACGAGCTGCTGCCGCTGCTGGAGGAGCAGTACTTTGGGCGTCTGAAACGGGACCAGGTCAGGGAGAAGTTCGGGCTGGCGGCGATGAGGCGAAAGGCGGCGAGCGCGGTTGGGCCGGTGGATCTTTCCTTGGTGTCTGTCGAGCAGGTGCTGGCTGGTGAGGGCGCCGAGGAGCTCGAGCAGCTGTTGACGGATTCGGAAGACAAGTCCTCCTGATGCTCAGGTCCATCGTCCTCGACGAACTGCAAAGCTCGGCTGATGCAGTTGAGCTGGATCCGGAAGTCGCCGCGACGCTCCGGGACACCGGGCTGGTGACGGTACTGCCTGCTCACGGCGGATTGTGGACGGTGCTCCCCGCGGGAACTGTGGGGGCTGTCCAAGTGGGGAACCTTCTGGTCGAGGTCACGCCGAAACAGAAAGTCGGTCTCAGCCGGCTTCTGTTCCTGCTCGGCTACGCCGAGAACCCGGGCTTCCGTCCGGAAGACGTTGCGGGCATCGAAGACACCGACCTGTTCGCCGCCCTCGGCGAATCCTTGGCCCGCCAGGGGTTACGGGCGCTGGAACGCGGTGCGCTCAATGGCTACGTCCACGTAGAGGACGCCCTCCGGACAGTCCGGGGGCGGATCCGTGTGGGCGACCAGATGACCCGCCGCCCTGGGATGCTCCTGCCATTGGAGGTCGCCTACGACGACTTCACCGTTGACATCGCCGAGAATCGTATCCTGCGGGCCGCCGTACGCTTGATGATGCAGGTCCCGAGGCTTTCCGGCGACGTGCGCTGGAAGCTGGCCCACTTGGATTCGAAGCTGGACGGAGTCTCGGAGCTACGGTTCGGAGCCACGCTCCCTCCCTGGACAGAATCGCGTCTCAACGAGCACTATGTTCCGGCCCTCCGCTTGGCGGAGATCATACTTCGGAACATGTCGGCCGAGGCCGGCATTGGACGCCATTCCGTCGCCTCTTTCGTTGTGAACATGGCCAAGGTGTTTGAGGACTTCGTTACAACTTCGCTTCGCGAGGCGCTTGATGGCTATCCCGGCGAAACGAGCGGGCAATACGCGACGTTCCTGGACGAGTCTGAAGTTGGTCAGACTGGGAATCGTCTCCGCATGTCAGTGGACATCGTTCATTCGGTACGGGGCGTTCCCGCGATGGTGTTCGACGCGAAGTACAAAGCAGCGTCTGCGGCCGACGGGTATCCCAATGCTGACTACTATCAAATGCTCGCCTATTGCACGGCGTTGACTGTGCCGACGGCATGGCTGATTTATGCGGGGCCCGGCCAGGCTCGGACGCGGCGGGTCACTAACAGTTCGGTGTCCATTGTCGAGTTTCCGCTTGATATTTCCCAGGTACCCGCAGCCCTGTTGGCACGAGTGAAGGCGCTCGCTGAAGCGGCCTATCGGGAATGGCTCGTGACCGGGCTGGTCATGGCTCGCGACTCCTCCTGCGGCCCCCGGAGTCCGTGAGCGGCTGCGGTTAGGTCCTGGGGCGGAACCGTTGCGGTTCACGACAATGACAGATCAGTCCGGACTTTTTGACGAGCTTGATGGCCATCGACGCCAGTCCACGATCTAGTCCGTCCCTTAAGCGCTTTAGATGCGGACTGGGGGCTCATTGGCTCTTCTCGGACCCCCACCTGTCCCGTCGGGCATGCTCCTCCTTAGCCGCGGAGGACGTCCACCCCGTCCGCCATCAAGGTGTTGAGGTGCGCCAACACTGCGGCGTCGACAGCTTCGTCGGTGAAGGATCCGCCCGTTGCCAGCCAGCTTTTGACGTGGTCGGCATGACGGAAACGCTCGAACGCCGGGGCGCCGTCCGCAGCGAAGACCGGGTGTGAGTAGTCCCCGCGGTCCCGGTTGTCCGGATCGTTCCAGGAGAGGCGACCGTAGGTGGTGTACCTCGCGGCCTCTTCGGCCGCTGCAGCTTCCTTGTCCCTGGTAGCCAGATAGCTGTCCACATCGATGCGCGGGACGTAGACGCGCTCCGGGTGACCGTAGTGATTCATTACCAATTCGCGACGGCCGATCGGGGCGAATTCTTCGCCCTTTTCGATGTGCGGCGTTAGGCCGCACCAGACGTTATTGACGATCTCATCCAGATAGAATTCAACGTCTTCGGGAAGATCGCCGGCGGTAACAGCCAGCTCTATCAAGGTCATGAAGTCTTTTGTCACGATGTTCTCATTTCTCTGCGTGTTTGGCCTTGCTATCAATAGAAGTGCGGCCGCGCGCAAGAAACGGCCACTTTTGCGGATCCATTTTTCGGACTCGGTGGGGAGTTGCTCCGACGACCACGCGAACCTATGCCTTCCTGAAGGACGACACCCCATCGCCGCGCGTCTGGACCGGCTGAGCCGGGTGCTAGCCTACTGGCTGAGGGGCCGGCTGGACGTGGGATCGCCCCTGAATCGCGTAGGGGTTCGCCCAGCCGGCTGCCGCTGGTGATTCTATACATCCTCGAGATGGGCGCACACGGTGCAGGCGACGGAATCGTGGAAAGGCTGGTCAAGGTTCCGGACAGGTTCGCTGCTGTTGGGGAGAGTGCTAGCCGGAACCGGCCCTCTGGAAGGGGATCCGACGCGCTGGGGGTGCATCAACTCTCCTCGTTGGAGGTGTCCGGCTGTTGGTGATCCCATTCTGGAACCCGTCACCAGCTGCTGTCTGGTGGACCCGGCGGAATCGGCCTTGGACTCCTGCCAGCAAGGCCTAAATTCAGCCGACGATCCGAAGGCGCGCCGGAAGCCTTGTGTCGCCGGCCGCACCTACACGGGCTCCGAGGGGCCGCCCTTTCGCGAGTTTCGGGTTCGACGGTGCGGGGTGAGGGACCGCGATTTGAGCACGGTCCATCGGGCTGCCGATCAGATGGGTGTGGTCGCCTTTTCGCATCCAGTGGGGCGTTGCGGCGATGAGCGGAGCTTGTTCAATTACAGCGAGGGCGTCAAAGGTCGGCCACGGAGCGAACGGGTATTCGTCGAGCAAGCCGCGGGGGACCCACTGGCTCCCATGACTGCCGGACCCAATGGCGAAATCCGCCTCCATGCGCAGGAATAGGTCGCTCAGGTGGTTCGCCGAGGGGAAGTAATCAGCCCAGGAGGCGCATCCGATTCGCGCCGCCGGCGAGTTGGGCCCGGTCCCAGGGAATTCCTTCAGGACGTGGCTTACGGTTTCGTAGATGGCGCGGCGGGCATTCTTACCTCGAGCCCCATTAGGGTGACCTGCGGCGATGAAGACGATTACGAGTCCGGAGGTTTCGAGGGGCCGTTGACTGATGACTTGAGCCCAGCGGCGGACCTTGTTCTCAAGGCCACGGGACACATTTGCGGTGACCTCAAAAGCGATCCGGAGCCCATCGTGACGGATGATGGTGCCGTCGGCACTTCGGTTGTCCGGCTTGTTGACCTTCTTTCCGAGCCCGCTCCCTGCGAGCAGGTCGACTGTCGAAAATTTCTCACCCAGTACGGCTCCGACGGCCGGTCCGCCATGTTCTGCCAGACGCAAAATCAGCTCAGCTGAGAGGGCGTTATGGCGATCATATTGGCCGCCGGAGGTCCAGGGCTGTCCGCCGGTGACCGCGAGCCATTCGGGACCGGTGAGTGTGGGTTCGATCAGTCTTTTGAAGACATCGGTTGACGCGGGGCGGTAGAGGAAGTCCCGGCGCTGTGCGCCCGGTTCCCGACGCACAGGCGTGGCATAGATTCCGATGTCAACGAGATCGAGCGCGAATGACGGGGCGAGGACTGACGAGCGAGGGTCGAGAAGGGTGAGGTCGGCGGAGATGGCTGCGAGTTGTTCACAGGAAAGGGTTCTGTAGGCGTGCAGGGCGGACCAAGCGGCCAGGCGGCGGGACCGGCCCCGGTTGGCGGTGAGCTTTCGCAGCGCTTCCTTCTCTTCGAGTAGGAACTTGGCGTTGACATGGCGGCCGTTTTTTTCATGATGCCAGCGTTCGGTGTAGCCCATCGACCACGAGGCCGAAGAATTCCAGGGCCAGAGTTCGTCCCAGTATGGATCGTGGCGGTTTGCCGTCGATACTTCGTCGAGGCAGGGGGAGGGCAGCATCGAGGCGTGGAGGCTATCGGGGGTCTTCCGGAAAGGGTGCACTGCGGTCACGTCAGGTCACCTCCGGCGACGGCGGCCCTTGGGACGGAGCGGGAGGCCCTAGTTTTTGATTTTCTGGTGTTGTCTTCTGCGAATGAGATGGAGTGCGGCAGGCCTGACTGGCTGTTCTTGTCTTGGCCCGTGACCGCGCTGGCAGGGGCGCCCGATTCACGTCTCAGCGTGATGCATTTTCTGTTCATACCGATAAACATGCGTAGATATTTACCCGACGGTGATCATGCGAGGGTAGCCTTTCATTTGCGGCGCCGGATTTTTCTCAGCGTCGCTGGAAAACGACGCAAATCCCCCATGCGGGGTCGGGGATCGCATCTGCGTTTCCCGCCGAATAATCTGATGTTCGCCGACGACGCCCGCTGGTGTCCGCGACAGAACATTGAAGTGACCAGTCGGCACCTCGTTTAGCAAGGCCTGCCAATTCGGCAACTCCGGATCGCGCTAAGGCTCTGCTTCCTTCGGCGCCGTCGTCGCGGGAAGATCCGTGAGTAATCCGATCAGCGGATGATACGTATCGAGGAGCGGTGGCGGTTGGGGAGTTAGCAGGCCGTGTGATTCTGCTGCCGGCGGGAAGTCGGTAGCATGGACGCTCCCTTAGAACGGGGGCCCGGAGGATGATCGTTGATCCTCTGCACGAACAACGCCTTGGATAGCGGTGGGAGGCTCGAAGAGCCGACCTCCTAAGTATGGGTCGTGACGGATCCTTTCCAATTCCGCGACGCACGGGCGGCTAACGCCGATCACCATTGATTCCGGAGCCTGGGACCGAACTTCCGTGGTGAGCCGGAGGCGGAGTCACGCTACTATCGCAAGCACCAACGGGCGTGACATCTCTGCCCGCTGCCCCACACATCGTTGGGAGCTAATAAACGAAGGAGGGGACATGGATCCCTACCGCTACGACCGCGACGCGATCGCGCGGTCAACTTATGCGATCCTGCAGGCACCGTATGAATTGTTGGTCGATTAACTGGAAGACCTGCTGTTCCTAGCCGCGGTGGCGCTGAAACTTGAGCACGCCGTGCCCCGCCGCATTGGCCATATCGGCTGGGTGACATCTCACCAAAACATCATCCTCGAATGGAGAGACAACGAATTCAACTTCGCGAAAGTCTGCGCGCGTGCGATCAACCTGGCCTTGGCTAAGGCTTGGCTCGATGACTTCCTGGCCGCGGTGTTGTCAGTGACGGTCGAAAACTGAGCCATTGTGACGGTTGAAAACTGAGCCACCTG